>JAQBZY010000001.1 GCA_027620395.1 Pseudomonadota bacterium | reverse complement strand
CGCCGCCGCCACCGGCGTGATTACCGCAGTCGTCGCCGCACCCTGCACCGCGCCCTTCATGGCCGCCGCCGCCGGCGCCGCGGTGCTGCTGGCGGTTCCACAAGCGCTGTTGGTATTCGCCGTCATGGGCCTCGGATTGGCGTTTCCCTATTGCACCCTCGCCGTTTCGCCATCGCTGAGCCGCCGATTGCCGAAGCCAGGGCCGTGGATGCTCCGGTTCCGCCAGGCATTGGCGTTTCCAATGTATGCGACGGCGGCATGGCTGTTGTGGGTGCTGGCCGAGCAAGCCGGAGCCGAGGCCGCACTTCAAGCCAGCCTCGGCATAGTCGTGCTGGCGTTCGCGCTATGGCTGCTACCCTTGGCTGCCGGGTGGCCGCGTGGCGTCGGCGTCGCGCTGGCGCTTTTGGGATCGGCCATGTTGCTCGCGCATGGATCGGCGACGCCCCCGCCCATGAACAAAACCGCGGCGGTGTCGGCGCTGGCCGAGCCGTATTCCGCCGCCAGGCTCGCCGAGCTACGCGCCGAGGGCCGCGCCGTCCTGGTCAATATGACGGCGGCTTGGTGCATCACGTGCAAGGTGAACGAAAAAATCGCGCTCAGCGGCGAGAGTTTCGCTGAGACCTTGAAGACGCACCGGATCGCCTATCTGCAGGGCGATTGGACGGTCAAGAATCCCGACATCACGGCCTATTTGGAATCATTCGGCCGCGCCGGGGTGCCGCTTTATGTGCTTTATCCGACCGGCGGCGGCGAGCCCAAAATATTGCCGCAGTTGTTGGACCCGGGCGCGCTCGGCCGGGCGCTCACAAGCAGCGCCCGGTTAACCGACCAAGGATGACGATGTTTCGACCGAACCATATGCAGGCGACCGAAGGGAATAGGTGACGACATGTTAAAGACCATGAGCAAGTTTGCACTCGCGCTATCGATGCTGGTGGCCCTGGTGGCGGTTGCCCCCGCCGCCCAAGCCAAGCCGCAGATCGGCAAGTCGGCACCCGCCTTCAGCGGCCAGACCGCCGACGGCAAGAGCCTCGATCTCAAGATGTTCGCCGGCAAGACCGTGGTTCTTGAATGGACCAACAAGGATTGCCCGTATGTGCGCAAGCACTACGGCACCCAGAACATGCAGAACTTGCAACAGGAAGCGAAAAGCAAATTCGGCGTGGTTTGGATTTCGGTGATTTCGTCGGCGCCGGACACGCAAGGCTACGTCGAGGGCCCGGAAGCGCTGGCCAACGTCAAGGCCACCGGCGCCAAACCCGACCATGTGATCCTTGATCCGGACGGCATCATCGGACTTGCCTATGGCGCGCAAACGACACCGCACATGTACATCATCGACGGCACCAGCATGCTACGCTTCATGGGCGGCATCGACGACAAGCCGTCGAGCAATTGGGAAACCGTCAAAGGCGCCAACAACCACGTCCAGGCCGCGCTCTCGGATCTGGCGGCCGGGCGGCCTGTCAGCCAGCCGGCGACCCGGCCCTATGGCTGCTCGGTCAAGTACCGGGGCTCCTAAACCGCCGGAGACCCGGCTTTCCACCAGCTGGCGCGCGCCTTGGGATCGGCGTCGAGGAGCTGATCCTTGAACTCGGCGACCTCGTGCAGGGCGCCGTCCCGGAATCCACTGCCGAAGAGTGGCCCTCGGGACACGCCCGGGGTGACGATGCGGGGGGCACGCATTGGTGAGGACTTAGATCAGGAGGACCAACCCACGGATCGGAACGGGGTTCCGGCGCATGGGTGCAATCCGAGACATATGATCATTTTAGTAGATTTTGCCTAGTTTGTTAATGGAACCCGGATTGCGGTTTGAGCGCCGATGGTATATTACAATCCGCCTTCGTGATTTTGATTGCAATTACAGTTGGGCACCATGCAGGGTAAACGAATTCTCCTGATCGTCACCGGCGGCATCGCCGCCTACAAGACGCTAGAAGTGATCCGCCGGGTCCGCGAGCGGGGTGCGGCCGTGCGCTGCATCCTGACCAAATCCGGGGCTCAGTTCGTCACGCCGCTATCGTTGGCGGCGCTGAGCGAGGATCGGGTCTATGACGATCTTTTCTCGCTCACCGACGAGCACGAGATGGGGCACATCAATCTGTCGCGACAGGCCGACGTATTATTGGTGGCGCCGGCGAGCGCCGACATGCTGGCCAAGATGGCGGCAGGCCTAGCCGGCGATCTGGCGACGACGGCGCTTTTGGCGACCGACAAACCGGTGCTGGTGGCGCCGGCGATGAACGTCAGGATGTGGGAGCATCCGGCGACACAAGCCAACATCCAAATCCTGAAAGCACGCGGCGTCGGCTTCATCGGACCCAACGCCGGCGACATGGCATGCGGCGAGCACGGCATGGGCCGGATGGCCGAACCGGCCGAGATCGTCGACGCACTGGAAGCATTTTTCGGACCCGTGGTTAAGCGCCTTTCCGGGCGCCGCGCCATTGTCACCAGCGGCCCAACGCACGAGGCCATCGACCCGGTCCGCTATATCGCCAACCGGTCGTCGGGCAAGCAGGGTCACGCCATCGCCAAGGCGCTGGCCGATATGGGCTGCGAGACGACGCTGGTCACCGGCCCGACCCATCAGCCCGATCCCATGGGCTGCCGCGTGGTCAGGATCGAAAGTGCCAGGGACATGCTGGCCGCCTGCGAAGCGGCGCTGCCCGCCGACATTGCTGTCTGCGCCGCCGCCGTCGCCGATTGGCGGACCGCCGATGCGGCGGAGGGCAAGATCAAGAAGCAACCGGGGGCGGCGCCGCCGGCACTTAAAATGATCGAGAATCCGGACATTTTGGCGGCACTGTCTGCCGCCGGCAATAAGCGGCCGGCGTTGGTCGTCGGCTTTGCCGCCGAGACGTCCGAAGTCGTCGCCAACGCCACGGCCAAGCGCCAGCGCAAAGGCTGCGACTGGATCGTCGCCAACGATGTCTCGCCGGCAAGCGGCACATTTTCCGGCGACAGCAATACCGTGCATCTGATCACCGAAGCCGGCGCCGAGCACTGGCCGACGCTTTCCAAAACAGACGTCGCGGACCGGCTCGCGGCCTTGATCGCAGCCCGCTTCGAGGCCGCCGAATGAGCGGCATTACCGTCGACGTGATGCGGCTTCCGCATGGCCAGGGCTTAGCGTTGCCGGCCCATGCCACGTCGGGGAGCGCCGGCATGGATCTGCTGGCCGCCGTCGAGGCGGCGGAGATCATCGAGCCCGGCCAGCGGTCGATGGTTCCGACCGGCCTCGCCATCGCGTTGCCGGAAGGCTTCGAGGCGCAAGTCCGGCCGCGCTCTGGGTTGGCGGCGAAACACGGGATCACGATCCTCAATAGTCCCGGCACCATCGACGCCGATTACCGGGGCGAGGTGAAGGTGATCTTGATCAACCATGGACACGAACCGTTCACCATCCGGCGCGGCGATCGGATCGCGCAAATGGTGGTGGCGCCGGTGCAGCGCTGGCACTGGCGCGACAGCGACGCCTTGCCCGAGAGCGGCCGCGGCGAGGGCGGCTTCGGTTCGACCGGCATCCAGGAAAGCTGAACCATGCTGCGAATTTCCAAGAAAATGCTGTTAGCCATCGAGGCTGTCCTCGACATCGCCTATCACGCCGGTGCCGGGCCGGTGCAGAGCCGCGAGATCACCCGCCGCCAAGGAATTCCGCAACGCTATCTTGAGCAAGCCTTGCAACATCTGGTGCGCGACGACATTCTGGTCGGCGTGCGCGGCCCCAAGGGCGGCTACCGCCTGGCCCGCGAACGACGCCGGATCACGATTGGCGACATCGTCCGCTCGGTCCGAAAGATGGAAACCGCCGAGAATCCAATGGACTCCGGTGGCGAATCGGAGTTGGGCGAGAAGGTCGTCCGGCCTTTGTGGGCGAGACTCCAAGATCAAGTCATGGCGGCGCTCGAACAAACCACGGTCGACGATCTTTGCAATGACGCCAATGCCGGTGGCATCGTCAGCGAAGGCCGGCGGAATTTGGATTTCACGATTTAAAATCAAATACGGCAACACAGGAGGATCGGACCAGATGGGCGCAAACAAGGGCGAATTCAGGGGCCGAATTTACGACAGCATCACCGACACCGTCGGCGCGACGCCGCTGATCCGGCTTTCCAAACTCGCCAAGGACGCCGGCGTCAAGACGACGATCCTTGGCAAGTGCGAGTTCTTCAACCCGGTCTCCTCGGTCAAGGACCGCATTGGGCTGGCCATGATCGAGGCCGCTGAACGCGACGGCCGGATCAAACCGGGCGTCACGCTGGTCGAGCCGACATCGGGCAACACCGGCATCGCGCTGGCCTTCGTCTGCGCCGCCAAGGGCTACCGCCTGATCCTGACCATGCCGGAAAGCATGTCGATCGAGCGCCGCAAGATGCTGTTGCTGTTCGGCGCCGAATTGATTTTGACGCCGGCGCCGAAGGGCATGCGCGGCGCCATCGACCGGGCCGAGGAAATCGTCAAGGAAACGCCAAGCGCGTTGATGCTGCAGCAGTTCGAAAACCCAGCCAATCCCGACGTGCACCGCCGCACCACGGCCGAGGAGATCTGGGCCGACACCGGCGGCAAGGCCGATGTCCTGATTTCCGGGATCGGCACCGGCGGCACCATCACCGGCTGCGCCGAGATCCTGAAGGCCAGGAATCCGAATTTCCTGGTCGTCGCCGTCGAGCCCGAGGACAGCCCGGTATTGTCCGGCGGCGCGCCGGGCCCACATAAAATTCAGGGCATCGGCGCCGGTTTCGTGCCGGCGATCCTGAGGACCGACCTGATCGACGAAATCCTGGCAATTGGCAACGAGACCGCGTTCGCCATGGCCCGCAAGGTGGCTAAGCTCGAGGGCCTCGCGGTTGGCATTTCATCGGGCGCGGCGCTGGCCGCCGCCATCGAAGTGGCGGAGCGCCCGGAAATGGCCGGCAAAAACATCGTCGTCATCCTGCCGTCGTTCGCCGAGCGCTATCTTTCGACGGCGTTGTTCGATGGCATGGAGGCGTAATGCCCGATGGCCGAGCTTAGCGACACTCAAATAGAACGCTATGCGCGGCATATTCTGCTCCGCGAGGTCGGCGGCATCGGCCAGGAACGGTTGCTTGACTCGAAAGTGCTGATTGTCGGCGCCGGCGGCCTCGGCTCGCCGGTGCTGATGTATCTAGCCGCCGCTGGTGTCGGGAAAATCGGCATCGTCGACGACGACGCCGTCGATCTTTCCAACCTACAGCGTCAGATCGCGCATACGACCGCCAGGATCGGCATGCCGAAAGTGGCGAGCGCGGCCGAGACGGCGAGGGCGATCAATCCCGACGTCACGGTCGTCGAACACAAGACCCGGATTACCGCCACCAACGTCATCGAGTTGATTTCCGGCTACGATATCGTCGCCGATGGCTCCGACAATTTCGAAACCCGGTTCCTCATCAACGATGCCTGCTACTTGGCAAAGAAGCCCCTGGTGGCGGCGGCGATCCTTCGCTTCGACGGCCAGATCGGCACCTACAAGGCGCACGCCCTGGATGGTGACGGCGGACACGGCCCCTGCTATCGCTGCATTTTCAGGGAGCCGCCGCCGCCCGGCCAGATACCCAGTTGCGCTGAAGCCGGCGTCTTGGGCGCGCTTTGCGGCATGATGGGATCGTTGCAGGCGAGCGAAGTGTTGAAGGAGTTGCTCGGCATCGGCAGTTCGATGTCGGGACACCTGATGGTGATCGACGGGCTCTCGACCGAGTTCCGCAAAATCGCCGTCAAGCCCGACCCCGGCTGTCCGCTATGCGGCGACAATCCGACGATCCTCGATCTATCCATTCACGTCGGCGCGACCGCCGCCATCTGCGCCACCGCCTGAAAGATGAGTAGCGTCACGACACCCCGGCTTTGCCTCGTCGTCGCCTCCGGCGCCTATGAGAAAGTCCATTATGCGTTGGTAATGGCGGCCGGCGCGGCGGCCATCGGCATGCCGGTGACACTTTTTTTCACCATGGGTGCTTCGGCGGCATTGCTGAGCGGCCACTCGGACAAACCGGGCTGGTGGACACTCGCCTCGGAACGCCCTGCCACCGACGCCGCCGAACGAGACGCCGACTTCAAATCGAAAGGCGTCGCCTGCCTTGACGAACTTCTGGAAGCGTGCCGCGATCTCAAGGTCAAATTTATGGTCTGCGAAATGGGCCTGGTCGCGGAAGGCATCGCCGATAAGCCGCTCCGCAATGATCTTGAAATCGAGCGCACCGGCATCGTGGCGCTCTATGGCGACGCCGGCTCGGACGGGCGGATCGTTTTTATCTGAAACCTCCGACCCGTCGAGACGCGGTCTCGCCGCTCCTCAGGATGGAATATCTAGACGCCTCATCCTGATCAGCCCGCGCAGCGGGCGTCTCGACGGATGGGGTAGCGCGCGCCTAGCCCTGCATCCAGGGGAGTCCATGCACCTTCCAGCCGCCAACTGTGCCGCGGCGTCCGGTCTGGTCTTTGTCGCCCTCGAACCCTTCCGAGACGTTGTAGCAACGCTCGTAGCCAAGCGCCGTCATGGCGATGGCCGCCGATTGCGAGCGTTGACCCGAGCGGCATAAAAAGAGAATTGGCGCAGCTTTGTCCAGCACCGCTTCACGGACCGCATCCTCGAAGTGGGGATTGCGATCCATGTTCGGAAAAATCTTCCATGAAATCCGGTGCACGGCCTTGCCGAGTTTCTTGAGATCGGGAAGCCCGACGAAGGAAAACTCGGCATCGGTGCGGACATCGACCAGTTCGGCGGCCTGATCGTCGCGCAGCATATGCCATGCTTGCGAGGGCGAGATATCGCCGGCGTAACCCTGATCGCTCATCGCTTTGACTCCTCGAGAAATTTCATCATCGCCGCAACATCGGTAAATTTCCGGCGCGGCGAGGGGGGGCGCGCGGTCGAAACCTCCTCGGCTTCGAGACGCTTCCAATCGTCGAAGCTGACCGGTTTGACGCCGCGCTCGGCGAGCAGCCGGCTGAGCCCGGCCCGGCCCGGCTTATTGCCGGGTTCGGGAAAATCGGCGGCGATGTGCTCGGCGGCTTCAACGCCGTCCGGGCGGCTCGACGAAATGACGCCGGTTGGACCGCGCTTTATCCAGCCGACGGCGTAGAGTCCCTTTTCGATCCGACCCCGGTCATTCGGCACGATCCCCTGCTGGGCGTCGTAGGGAACGCCTGGGATCGGCTCGGCCCGATAGCCGATGGCGGAGACGACGAGACCACAGGGGATATCGAACGTCTCGCCGGTGCCTTCGGCGCGGCCCTCGACGACCCGGGTCCGTTCGCAGCGGAGCGCTTCGGCCCGCTCTCCGCCGAGAACCTCCAACGGCCGGGCAAAGAACTCGAACGCCACCCGCTTCTTTCGGCCGGCTGGATCGATATCGAGAAAACTCTTGAGCGTCGCCAGATTTCGCTCACGGAGCCGGCGGTCACGCTCCATGAATTCTCCTTCGGCGGTTTCCGGAAGCTGCTCCGCCCGCAGCACCGGCACACATTCGGAAAGCTCGCCCATCTCGCGAAGCTCGACGTTAGTGAATTTAGCGTCGGACGGTCCCCTCCGGCCCAAAAGCGTTACTTGGCTGATCGGCGAGGCGTCCATGGCGGCGCGGGCATAGTCCGGCAAATCGGTTCGGGCACGGCCGGCGGCGGAGCGGGTCAGAAGCCGGGCCACATCGATGGCGACATTGCCGTGGCCGATGACGACGGCGGCGTCGACGTTGAGGTCCGGCTGCAATTCGACGAAATCCGGATGGCCGTTGTACCAACCAACGAAAGCTGCCGAGCCATGCACGCCGATTTTGTCGGCGCCGGGGATGGTCAGCTTGCGATCGCTGGGCGCACCGACGGCGAGAACGACCGCATCATATAAATTCCGAAGTTCCGCCAGCGTCAGGTCGCGTCCGATCTCGATATTGCCAAAATAGGCGGTGTTGCTGTTGATCACCGTTTTTTCGAGTTTGTGGGCAACTTTCTTGGTCGTTTGGTGGTCCGGCGCGACACCGCCACGGATCAGTCCAAACGGCGTCGGCAACCGCTCGATAATATCGATCTCAATGCCGGGAATGGTTACTTGCAGCGCGTCGGCGGCATAAAAACCAGCCGGACCAGATCCAATGATGGCCGCCTTTTGCGCCACGCCGTCAGCCCCGATATCCGATTTGGTTCTGGCCAGCGTGCATCAGGCGTCGACGGTCCAGGTATGGCCGGCGTGCATTGTCGCCTTGAGATCGCCCCGGCCACGTTTCTTGGCTTCGTCGCGTACCGCCGCCACGCCGTCGTCGAAAGACCTGGCCGGGTTGCAATAAAGCACACCGATGGCGACCGGCAGCAACGGCTGATCCATGGCCGCCAACCGCTGCGCCAAGGCAAGATTGGTTTCGTCGTGGATCAATATGCCGGCCGCTTCGGGGCCATCGTCGCCGATCTCCACGGCCTCGATCTCGAGACGCGCCGGGTTGAGCCGGAGCCCCTTCTTGTTGTCGGCGCCGAACAGAAGCGGCTGGCCATGCTCGCAGTGGATCTGGTGGTCATCGGCGACCGCCTTGGCGGTGAAGTTGTCGAAAACGCCGTCGTTGTAGACGATGCAGTTTTGGAAAATCTCGACGAAGCTGGTGCCCTTATGCGCATGCGCCCGCTTAAATACCTCGGGCAAATTCTTTTGCTGAGTATCGATGCCGCGGGCCACGAACCGGGCGCCGGCGCCGAGCGCAAACTGGCAAGCGGAGATCGGTCCGTCGACGGAGCCCATCGGTGTCGACGGCGAGCGGGTACCGATCCTAGACGTCGGCGAGGCCTGCCCCTTGGTCAGTCCGTAAATCTCGTTGTTGAACAGCAAAATCTGCAAGTTGATGTTGCGCCTGAGCACATGCAACAGATGATTGCCGCCGATCGACAGCATGTCGCCATCGCCGCCGACAACCCAGACGTCGAGCGCCGGATTGGCCAGCTTGATGCCGGTGGCGAACGTCGGCGCCCGGCCATGGATGGTGTGGAAACCATACGTCTCGACATAATAGGGAAGGCGCGCGGCACAACCGATCCCGGACACAAACACGGTGTTGGCCGGATCGGCCTCGATATCGGCCAAGGTCTTGAGCATGGCCCTGAGGATCGCGTAATCGCCACAACCAGGGCACCAACGGACTTCCTGATCGGTGGCGTAATCCTTGGCCGTGCGCTTGACCGGTGGCGATGCTTCGTTCATGGCGTGCGCTCCAATTCGGCGAGGATGGCAGTCTCGATCTCGGCGATCTTGAACGGTTGTCCGGCGATTTTGTTGAGGCCCCGAGCATCGACCAGATACTGGGCGCGGAGCAATGTCACCAGTTGGCCGTTGTTCATCTCAGGAACCAGAATTCGATCGAATCCCTTCAGCAGCGACCCGAGGTTTCTTGGTAACGGCCAAATGTTCCGGACATGAATATGAGCGACGCCGTGGCCGCGCCGGATCAAGTTGTCGACGGCGCGGTTGATCGGACCGTAGGTCGAACCCCAGCCGACGACGCCGAGCCTGGCGCCCGCTTGACCGATCTCGATCGCCTGTTCCGGCACATCGGCGGCGATGCCGTCGATCTTGGCGGCGCGGATTTTCGTCATCTTATGATGGTTGTCGGGATCGTACGAAATATGGCCGGTATCGAAGTTACGCTCGATACCGCCGATCCGGTGCTCGAGTCCGGGCGTGCCCGGCTTGGCCCAGACCCGGGCCAAGGTTTCCGGATTGCGCAGAAATGGGTGGAAGCCGGCTTTCTCGGTTCGGAACTCGACGGCGAACGGCGCGTACTGATCCAATTCCGGAATCCGCCACGGCTCGGCGGCATTGGCGATGTAGCCGTCGGTCAATAAGATCACCGGCGTCATGTATTTAGTGGCGATGCGAACCGCCTCGATGGCGACGTCGAAACAGTCCGCCGCCGAACGTGCCGACAGGACGCAAAGCGGCGCGTCGGCATTGCGTCCGTAAACGGCCTGATAAAGATCGGATTGTTCGGTCTTGGTCGGAAGCCCGGTCGAAGGTCCACCGCGCTGTGAATTGACGATGATCAGCGGCAATTCGGCGGACAGCGCCAGGCCGATTGCCTCGCCCTTGAGCGCGATGCCGGGGCCCGAACTCGACGTGATGCCCAGCGTGCCGGCGAAGGATGCGCCAATGGCGGCGCCGACGGCGGCGATTTCGTCCTCGGCCTGGAACGTGGTGATGCCGAGGTGCTGATTTTGCGCCAGCACGTGCAGCAAAGGCGATGCCGGCGTAATCGGGTAGGACGCAAACAACGCATCCAACCCGGCCAGCTTAAGCCCATGGATCAGGCCCCAGGCCAGCGCCTGGGTGCCGGTGACGGTGCGATAGGTGCCGGGGACGATTTCCGCCGGCGCGATGTGATAGCCGTGCACGCCGCTCGGCAGCTCCGCCGTTTCGGCCATGGCGTGGCCGGCATTGAGCGCGGCGATGTTGGCGTCAGCGATATCGGGCCGCTTGGCGAACTTGGTCTTAAGCCATTGCTGCGTCGCGTGGCGTTGGCGGCCGAACAGCCAATAGACAAACCCGAGCGTCCATAGATTCTTGCACCTAAGCGCGTCCTTCTGCGACAAGCCAAACGGCTTGACCGCTTCCAAAGTCATCGCCGAAATGTCGATGGCGATGGTTCGGAACTTGTCGATGCTTCCGTCGTGCAATGGATTGGTGTCGTACCCGGCCTTTCTGAGATTCCGTTCGGTGAAGCTGCCGGTGTCGACGATCAGCAATCCGCCGGGCTTCAAATTCGACGCCTCGACGTAAAGCGCGGCTGGATTCATGGCCACCAGGGTATCGAATTGATCCCCCGACGTCATGATCCGCCTGGCGCCGAAATTGATCTGGAATGACGAGACCCCGAATGTCGTGCCGGCCGGAGCTCGGATTTCAGCGGGGTAATCGGGGAAGGTCGCCAGATCGTTGCCGGCGATGGCGGTGGCCAGGGTGAATTGGTCACCGGTCAACTGCATGCCGTCACCGGAATCGCCGGCGAACCGGACCACCGCCGATTCCAATTCTTCCCGCGCCGAACCGGGCACCGGATTTTGCAAGATTTTGTCGATCAGGGTCATTTGGAAATTCCGTGCCGGCTGGACCGTGCCCCACCGGGAAAAGGCCCCGGCACCTCGCCGAAACCGGCTGCCTGTGTCGCCGAATATAGGGTTGGCGCGGTGTCCGAACAAGAATAACTGGCGTATGTGCTGGCAATCTTTGGGTCAGGGCACGATATTCCAGTTTGGAATTGTGAAAAACCACTGGAGTTGCCACATGTCCCGTCCCGACGCCCCCCCGGATCTGCTTGCCGGCCTGATCGAAATGGCGCTGAAAGCCGGCGCCGAGGCCGCCGATGCACTTTTGATCGAGGCCGCGTCGGCCAGTCTATCGTGCCGGCTCGGCAAGACCGAGGACATCGAGCGCGCCGAAAGCACCGACATCGGACTCAGGGTTCTGATCGGGCGGCGCCAAGCACTGGTGTCGACGTCCGATCCGTCTCCCGCCGCCACCCGGGAAATGGTCGAACGCGCCATTGCCATGGCCAAAGTCGTTCCCCAGGACCGGTTTTGCGGCCTCGCAGACCCCGATCTTCTGGCCCGCGATATCCCCAATCTCGACGAATTCGACGGCGCCGAACCGAGTGCCGAGTGGATGATCGAGACGGCACTCAAACTCGAGGATGCGGCCAGGGCCGTCGACGGCGTCAGCAATTCGGAAGGTGCCGGTATCGGCTTTTCCAAAAGCACGTTGCATCTCGTCGCCAGCAATGGATTTTCCGGCCGCCGCCAGGGTTCGCACTTCTCCATCGGCGTCAGCGTCCTGGCCGGCACCGGCACCGGCATGGAGCGGGACGGCGAATATGTATCGGCGGTGCATCTAGAGGACCTCCCCGACCCGACCTCGATCGGCACCGAAGCCGGCCGCCGCGCCGTCCGAAGGCTCGGTCCCCAGAAAGCCGAAAGTGCTGCGTTGCCGATCATTTATGACCCCCGCGTCGCCAAATCGTTGGTCGGACATCTGGCCGGCGCCATCAACGGCCAGGCGGTGGCGCGCGGCACGACGTTTCTGAAAGACGCATTGGGAAAGCAGCTTTTCGGCGCCGGTATCCGGATCGTCGACGATCCGTTGCGCCAGCGCGGATTACGCTCGAAACCGTTCGACGGCGAAGGGATCGCAACGGCGGAGCGCGACATTGTCCAGGCCGGTGTGCTGCAGAGCTGGATTCTCGATCTGGCGACGTCCCGGCAATTAGGAATGAAGACCACCGGGCATGCGTCCCGCGGCACCGGCGGTCCGCCGTCACCGTCGGCGACCAATCTTTACATGGCGCCGGGCCGTGTCTCCCGCGACGAACTGATCGGCGGCGTGGAAGCGGGATTTTACGTTACCGAACTGATCGGCATGGGCGTCAACGGCGTCAACGGCGATTACAGCCGTGGCGCCGCCGGCTTCTGGATCGAACGGGGCGAGATCACGCACCCGGTCAACGAAGTCACCATCGCCGGCAACTTGAAGGACATGTTCCTGAACATGACTCCGGCGGATGATCTTGAATTCAAGTATGGCACCAACGCACCAACGCTCCGCGTCGACGGCATGATGCTGGCCGGGCGGTAACCCACCAATCCCGTCATCCCCGCGTGCGCGTGGCGGGAATGACGAAGGAGAGTTACGCCGGAACCAGAATCCGAAGCGCCGCCGGCAGCAGCGAAATCCTGGCCGGCAGGTGCGCCAGCACGTCGCCGTCGCCCTGCACCGGGCCGTGATCGACGGGCTCGACCTCGATCGCGTTGGCTGGCACCACCACCACATCGGATAGCCGATCCAAGCGGCCGAACGTCAGCGCGGCGGCGTATTGCAGCGTCCTCCAGGCGCCGCCGCCAAGGAACAGGCAGACGTGCAACGTCGGATCCCAAAGCCGGGCCTCAGGCGCGCAGACGAAGGTGCCGCCGTAATAATGCCCGTTGGCGATCACCGCCGACGCGACATCGAAAGTCTTGCCGTCCACGGTCACCCGATAGCGCGGAAACTTGAAGCGGAACAACGCCCACAGCGTCGTCAGGACGTAGGCCGTTTTGCCGAGGACGCGCTTCAG
The DNA here is from genome assembly GCA_027620395.1 of Pseudomonadota bacterium. Classification (GTDB taxonomy): domain Bacteria; phylum Pseudomonadota; class Alphaproteobacteria; order Rhodospirillales; family Casp-alpha2; genus JAQBZY01. The sequence goes on along the minus strand of JAQBZY010000001.1, from coordinate 2,761 downwards.
ACACGGCCTGATGGAGGCGATCACGAAGGCATCGAAGCCGACGCCGGCCATCATCACGAACTTGCGGCCGTTGACCACGCCGACCGATATCGCCCGGGGTTCTCCGATGGCGATGGTCCGGGCGATGTCGGCGGGCGCGCCGCCAAGTCCGATTTCATGCGCCAAAACATTTGCCGTTCCGAGCGGAATGACGGCCAGCGCGAGATTGGGATCGGTCAAGCCGTTGACGGCCTCGTTGATGGTGCCGTCGCCGCCGGCGATGGCGACGACATCGAACTCGGCGGCGGTCGCTTCGGCTGCGAAGGCTTCGGCATCGCCGCGCTTGGTCGTCCGGCGGACCCGGATATCGAGACCTTCGCCGATCAGCGCTGCTAGAATCCGCTCGAAGCGTCGCCGCCGACGCCAGCCGGCGGTCGGATTGTGGATGACGAGGACGCGCCGTGCCGGGCGTGCCGGGGCATTGATCATCTCGCCCAAGCCAGGTGATCTGCTTGTATGGGGATTGCTCTCACGACCACACACTCTCTTCCAAAAATCATTTTCACCGGGCGAAAGTATTAGCGAATGCGATAGAGAAGTCGATGCCGGCGGCGGACTGACGGCGCCTACTCGGACGGCTTGCCGTCGACGTTGAGGATTTTGCACTCGCCCTTGCAATTCTTGAGCGCGCCAGTCCGCGCATCCTCGACGGTCCGCTGCCCGGATCGCCAACCAAAATGGTTATCGGAAGACGCTGCGAAGGCGCGATGATCGGGCTCCAACAAATAGCGCTGCCAGTGTTCCCGGCCGCGATTGCCGAGCATGGACGGCGGCGGCAGGTTTGGTGCATCGAGCGTCGGCAATGCGGCGGCAACGGGCAACGCCGATGCATGTAAAAATTTTCGCACCTGATCCCGCCAGATCGCGATACCGGACCCTCTACTGAACAGTCGGTGTCCGTCGTCACCGAACGGCGGCGCCTTGAAGAATATTACTGGTGCGCCTGCTTTGGCATAACGGGCCAGCATCTCCTGGGCCAGATTAGGGCCGAAGTAATTGTCGTTTTCGGCGTAGACCCAAAGCGATGGCACCTTGGCGGTCTTGCCAAATACCTCGAACGCATCCAACAACCGGCCCTCCTGGCAGACGTCCCACTTACCCTGCGAGCCACGGCCGCCAGCGAAATTGATCGCCGCCTTCAGTCCTTTTGGATTGCGGGCCGCGTAGGCCAGCGAGCCGAAACCACCGGCGGACTGCCCGATGGCGACGATCGTCGCCGCGTCGACGTCGGGTCTTGCCGACAATACGCCGATAGCAGCCGCGATATCGTCGGCACTGCCGTTGCCGCCCTGCTCGTAAGCGCCGAATTTGCAACCGTCATAGGATTCCGCCCATTCACCGCTCGAGCGGCCATAGTTGCGCCGCATCACGACCGCCGTCAGATATCCATGCGCCGCGAATTCCTCGGCCTGCCTCGAAAGGCCGTTCGGGATCGCCTTGGCGCGATCTTCCGCCTTTCTGGGCGAGCCATGTGAAATCACGGCCAATGGAAACGGCCCGGCGCCGTCCAGCTTGACGATCAGCGCCTCCAGCCGGTGCGCCCGGCCCTTGATGGTGACGGCAAGCTCGGCCGGCTCGTGTTGGAACGCCGTCGCGCCGCCCGGATACGCCATGAGGAACAGGAAGATGAAGCTCATTCTTTTTCTTGCCACTGACCGACCTCCGGAAGCTATGCCAACACTTTTGCCATCCTCGGCAGTGCGGGCAAATGACATTTTTTGGACCCCGAAGCCTTCCGATGGGTGCGCCCCAATCGGCAGCGCCGCCGTTGGCCAGGGGCTTGCCGCGTGGTATGGTCCGCCCGATTCGAGCAAAGGGCAGCAAGACCTTGGAAAGAAACGACGATACCAATCCCGGCGAGCACCTGCCGACAGCGGCCTTGGTCGGCCGGCTGGCCAGGGACAATCTACGTCCGTATTGGTCGCAACTGTCAGCCGCGCTTGGCTGCATGGCGGTCGTCTCGGTGACGACGGCACTTTCGGCTTGGCTGATGAAGCCGGTCGTCAATGAGGTGTTCATCGCCAGGAACGAAGACCTGCTGATGTGGGTCGCGGCGGCCGTGCTGGCGACCTTCGCCACCAAGGGTATTTCCAGTTACGGGCAATCCTTGTTGATGGCGCACGTCGGGCTTCGCATCGTCGCCGACAATCAAAACAAGCTGTATCGGCATTTGATCGGCATGGATTTGGGCTTCTTCCATGCCACCCCGGCGGGTCGGCTGATTTCCCGGTTCCTGATCGACATCAACAACATGCGGGTCGCGGTCTCGAACGCGCTCACCGGCTTCGGCAAGGATTTGCTATCGCTGATCGGCCTCGTTGCAGTGATGTTCATCCAAGATTGGCAATTGGCGGCGATTTCGTTTTTCGTCTTTCCCGCCGCCATCTATCCGATCGTCCGCTTGGGCAAACGGATGCGCAAGGTGACGGCGAACACGCAGGAAGAAAGCGGCCTCTTCACCGCCATTCTCGATCAAAGCTTCGAGGGCATCCGCGTCGTCAAGGCCTACGGCATGGAGGACTATGAGGCCAAGCGGGTCGAAGGCCTGGTCGAACGTATCTTCCACTTGACCGTTAAGTCGGCCAGGATCCGAGCGCTGTCGAGCCCGATCATGGAGACTCTGGGCGGGTGCGCGGTTGCCGTCGTCATCGTCTATGGCGGCTACCGGGTGATCCACCAGAACTTGGACCCGGGCTCGTTCTTCTCGTTCATCACCGCGCTT
>JAQBZY010000441.1 GCA_027620395.1 Pseudomonadota bacterium | reverse complement strand
TGATAGAGGGTCGACGCCGCCAATCGACCGGAACCCGCCACCGTCAGCACTGCCACGCTCGCCTCGGCCTCGATGCCGGCCAGGGCTAGTTGCCTGACCCGCTCCTCATCGCCTTGCATGCAAAGTCTCCTCCGATCCAGGAAGGATATAGATCGCTCGGAAAACGGCCGCAAACTGTTCCCGCTCCGTGCGGAACTGTTGCTCCCAGTCGAACGGTCCGCAGGCGTCGTTGACGAAACGCGACAATGCCACATAGGTGGAGAGCGCCGGCGGCACCGATGCCGCGATCGATCCCACTTCCCCAGCTCCCTGGGCAGCGCGGCCGATGCCTTTGCGATTGATTCGGCGCAGCGTTTCCCGTGCCTCCTTCAGCAATCCCGGCAAGGCCGCCAAGCGGCCGCCTTCGGCCTCGAAAAACGCCCGTTTGGCCAATGCCGGCCCGAAGGCAACAACGGCCTCATCGCCACCCATTCCGGCCCTGAGCTGCCCCCAGTCGAGGTCCGGTGCCGGCGCCAGCGCCAGATCAATCGCGGCGTCATGGCCGGCCGCATGCAGCAACGCCAGCGCCGTCATCAGAACGTCGCGCAACTTCGTCACCACCTCGCCGTACGTCGCCAAGTGATCCGCGTAAGGCTCGGCGTCTCGGCATTGGCACAATTCGGCCACCTTGGCCGGCTTGGATGAGAGCCTCAGAACATTGCTGATCCGTGCCTGCTGAAATCCAAACACCGCCGATCTGAGAACCGACTTCGGCAGCCGGCGCCGCACCGTGTCGGTGGCCGGAATCTCGGCCAGAGTTTCCAGTTCCACCGCCGTCAGGAATTTGACGTCTGGGCCGATCAGCCGGGCGACATCCGAGAGCGTTTGCGTCCCCTCATCAATCGCCTGCGCCACCCATTCGGCGTCGGCGGGATCGACTTCACCCAGTTCAAAATTCTGACCAATCGGCTTTGCCCTTGTCGCCGCCAAGCGCGACGCCGCCGCGTCGAGCGCCACGATCAGCCGGCAAGCCGTCTGGTGAACGCCCCGATAGGTCTTGATTTCGATTTCCATCTCGGTGGCGGCGGCGCGGCACCAATAATCGAGTACAACATCGTCCCCGATGGCGTCCAAGGCGGCAGTGCCAGGATACGCGTTGGCCACGAAGTCGAGAAAGTGGCGCTCGCGGCGGCGGGCCTGAACGGTCGGCAAATGGGTCTTGAGAAAGTCGTAAAGACGGCGAGACAGGGCCTGCGCGGCGATCGATACCTCGCCGATGCGCCGGTCGCCGGACCTAACACTCTCGGTCGCGGCATCGATCTCGGTGTATCCAATCGCGCCGACGAGAAATTCAAGCATCGCCGCCAGGAATGGCATCCGCGAATAGGAAATCTCGAACTGACCATCGTCGTAACGCGCCGTGATCGCCTTGGGGCCACATTCAAGCGTCGGCGCGGCCCTGGACAATTCAGCGAAACAACGGTGGAACGCGGCGCCGGTCGCCCGATCGACGCCCCAGAAAATATCCTCGAAACGGCCGCCGGCCGACGCGGCGACAATCATATGCGACAGTTCCAGAATCGGCCGCGCATAGTTTCTACAAACGACGGCGCGCGCCACGGCGCGGCAGGTTTTATCCGAATACCGAGGTCCACCATCGGCGGCACTGGCATCCTTGAGGCAATCCAACGCCGCTCGCAGTTCCTCGCTTTTGCCGTGTTCGAGCACAAGCTCGTCTAAGATATTCCCTTCCATCGGCAACCCTCGTTGTTCCCGGCTTGGACTATAACATTCTGCTCATTCGCCGAAAGGTCGCAAACCGGGGTATCGATCGATGCATGCAAGGTCCAGGGGCCGAAATTGGCGGAAAAACCGCAGAAAAACATCCCGGCGACGCTACCGGCCGGAAATTTCCTGATCGATGGCCGCCCGAATGTCATCGGGGGGCGCCACCGAACGCCTAGCCGTCATGTCGTAGAATACATTTATGCTGACGGCGGTGGCGACGCAGACAGCGCCGGAAAAGACGCCATAACCCGACGTTAGCGACTTGCCGCCGATCCGGATCAGCCGTGCGCCGACATCGACCGTTCCCGGATAGTGCAGTTCCTGCAAATAGTCGATCGCGACCCGGGCCAGGATGAAGTCGAGACCGGCATGGCGGAAGCGGTCGAGAATGCCTTGAATCAGCATGGTCCTGGCAGCCTCGATGTAGGCTGCGAACGAGACATTGTTGACGTGCCCCATGCTATCCTGATCGGAAAAGCGGATCGTAACCGGCGTGAACAGCCGGTAATTCTGCCGTCCTGCGAGGTCGAATTCGGGCGTCTCCATGCCGCTCAGATGACGATGCCTTCCCGGAAGGCCTCGATCTCGCCGTCGCCGTAACCGTATTCGCGGAGAATCTCTTCGGTGTGCTGGCCGCGCTCCGGCGATGGCATCCCGGTCTTCGGCTCGAACCGCGACATTTTTACCGCCTGTGCCAGCAAATCCATCTTACCGAGCGTCGGGTGTTCGACCG
>JAQBZY010000440.1 GCA_027620395.1 Pseudomonadota bacterium | reverse complement strand
CGCCGATGCCCTCACCAAGCGGGCGCCCTATCCGGTGACGCTTGCCGACGCCCAGCACGGCGTCGATATTCTGATCTCGGTCATCAAGGCGGCAAAGTCCGGGCGGCAGGTGACGCTGTAGTTCTCATCCCCATCCTTCGAGACCGGCCTTCGGCCCTCCTCAGGATGAGGGAATGGGCTCCAAGCCTCATCCTGAGGAGCCCGCAAAGCGGGCGTCTCGAAGGACGAGGCGGCAGCAAATGCCCCTCACCCGGCCTTGGCGATCTTCTTGTCGGTCTCGTACTGGCTCAAGGCATAGACCGACCAGATGGCGGCCGGAATCCAGCCGATCAGCGTCAGCTGCAAGATCAGGCAGATCACGCCCTGGATCGGCTTGCCGATGGTGAAGAAATTGAGCCATGGAACCAGAATGGCGAGTATCAGTCGAAGCATGCGGGAACTCCCCTCGTCTCGGTTTGCTGCTGAGCCATGCTAACCCAACGTTCGGCGATTGTCGTCCCCCACGCGCCGGGCTAGAACGCCTGCCATGGATGTTGATTTATTCGATTTCGAGCTGCCGGCCGATCTGATCGCGCAGGCGCCGGCACGGCCCCGGGACAGCGCCCGGCTGCTCTATCTGCCGGCCAAGGCCGCGGCCGCCGATCTCGCGCTCAGCGATCTGCCGGACCTGCTCCGGCCGGGCGATGCCTTGGCCTTCAACGACACCCGGGTCATCCCGGCGAGGCTGACCGGCAAAAGGGGCGATGCGACGAACCGGGGCCGCCCGGAAGGCGGCGCCAAAGTCGAAGTGACGCTGCACCAACCCGTGGACGCGCTGACATGGAAAGTGTTCGCCAAGCCGGCCCGGAAGCTGCAGCCCCGAGATTACATCGTCTTCGCGCCCGGCTTCGCCGCCGACTGCATCGATGCCGGCGAGGGCGGCGAGCGGACGCTCCGCTTCAATGTCTCAGGCCGGCAACTGATCGATCTCTTGAAAACGCATGGGGTCATGCCGCTGCCGCCCTATATCAAGCGCGACGATGGCGGCGACGATATCGACCGCTCCGACTATCAGACCATGTTCGCCGAAAACGACGGCGCCGTCGCGGCGCCGACGGCGTCGCTGCATTTCACCGAGTCCCTGCTGGGTGCCGTCCGGGCCCGGGGCGTCCAAGATGTCCGCCTGACCCTGCATGTAGGCGCCGGAACTTTTCTGCCAGTGAAGACCGCCGACACCGACAATCACCCGATGCATGCCGAGCGCGGGATATTGAACGCCGAGACGGCGGCGCGCCTGAACGCCATCAAGGCCGATGGCGGGCGCATCGTTGCCGCCGGCACGACGGCGCTTAGGCTTCTGGAAAGCGCCGCCGATGCAGACGGCCGATTGCATCCCTTCAACGGCCTGACCGATATTTTCATCACGCCCGGCTACAAATTCCGCGCCGTCGATGCCTTGATGACCAATTTCCATTTGCCGCGCTCGACGCTGTTCATGCTGGCTTCCGCCTTCACCGGCTTGGACCGGATGCAGGCGCTCTATCAACACGCCATTGCCGAACGCTACCGTTTCTATTCCTATGGCGATGCCTGTTTCCTGGAACGGAACGACGGAGCGGCATGATGGGAATCGGTTTCAATGTCACCGCAACCGACGGCGCGGCCCGGACCGGCTCGATCTCGACCGCGCACGGCGACATTCCGACGCCGGCCTTCATGCCCGTCGGCACCGCGGCGACCGTCAAGGCGATGACGCCCGAATGGGTCAGAGATACCGGCGCCGCCTGCATCCTCGGCAACACATATCATCTGATGCTGCGTCCGGGGGCTGAGCGGATCGGATCCCTCGGCGGCCTGCACACCTTCATGAACTGGCCTGGGCCGATATTGACCGATTCCGGCGGCTTCCAGGTGATGTCGCTGTCAAGCCTCAGGAAGCTCAATGAGTCCGGCGTCACCTTCAGATCGCATATCGACGGCAGTGCGCACACGTTGACGCCGGAAAGCTCGGTCGCCATCCAGCGCCAGTTGGATGCCGACATCAGCATGGTCTTGGACGAATGCACGCCGTTTCCGTGCGAGAAAGCCGCCGCCGAGGAAAGCATGCGGCTATCCATGCGCTGGGCCAAGCGCTCGAAAGACGCCTTCGAGGCCAAGCACGGCTATGGGCTGTTCGGCATCGTGCAAGGCAGCGTCCATGCCGATCTCCGCCTGGCGTCTGCTGAGGCCTTGGTCGAGATCGGCTTCGATGGCTACGCCATCGGCGGGCTTGCCGTCGGCGAAGGTCAGGAGACGATGCTAGACGTCCTGGAGGCGACGGCGCCGCACCTCCCGGCTGGCCGGCCACGCTATCTGATGGGGGTCGGCAAACCGGACGATCTGGTGGCGGCGGTGAAACGCGGCGTCGACATGTTCGATTGCGTGCTGCCGACCCGCTCTGGGCGCACCGATCAAGCCTTCACCCGCTTCGGCACCGTCAATATGCGCAATGCCCGGCACAAGGACGATCCCGGTCCGCTCGA
>JAQBZY010000439.1 GCA_027620395.1 Pseudomonadota bacterium | reverse complement strand
GCGAGACCGAGGTACTGGTCCGCATCGCCGCCGCCGGCGTCTGCCATTCCGATCTTTCCGTGGTCAATGGCAACCGCGCCCGGCCGCTTCCCATCGTCCTCGGCCACGAGGGCGCCGGCGTCGTCGAGGAAGTTGGCGCCGGCGTCAAGGATCTGGCGCCGGGCGATCACGTCGCGTTCATTTTCATGCCGAATTGCGGCGAGTGCCTGAACTGCCGCGCCGGACGGCCGAGTAGCTGCATCGAGGGCAACAAGGCCAATGCGTCCGGCATGCTGTTGTCGGGCAAGAAACGGCTAACGTCCGGTGGCAAGGCGCTCAACCATTATGCCGGTGTCAGCTGCTTCGCGGAATACGCGGTTTCCGATCATCGTTCCTTGGTGAAAGTGCCGAAGGATTTGCCGCTTGAAATCGCGGCGGTCTTTTCCTGCGCCGTCATCACCGGCGTCGGCGCCGTCGTCAACACCGCAAAAGTGCCGTTCGGCGCATCGGTCGGTGTCGTCGGTCTCGGCGCCGTCGGCCTATCGGCGATGCTCGGCGCCCGCGCCGCCGGAGCGCGCAAGGTCATCGGCATCGATCCGGTAAAATACAAACGCGACGGCGCGCATCAACTCGGCGCCGACATGGTGTTCGACTCCAACGACCCCGATATCGTCACCAAAATCAAGGACGCCACCGACGGCGGACTTGAGTACGTCTTCGAGGCCGCCGGCGAGATTGAGGCCATCGAACTGGCCTACGCCGTCACCGCGCGCGGCGGCACCACGACTTCGAGCGGACTCTCGCACCCTTCGAAGAATTTCAGCGTCAGCCATGTGCAGTTGGTCAGCGAGGAACGCACCATCAAGGGGAGTTTCTTGGGGAGCTGCGTGCCGAAGCGCGACATCCCGAATTATATCGAGCTCTACCGGTCCGGCAAACTACCGGTCGATCAGTTGGTCAAAGGGACGATTAAGTTGGACGAGATCAACGAAGCTCTCGACAAACTCGATCAGGGCGAAACCGTGCGCCAAGTGGTCACGTTCAAGAGTTAACGGCGATCACCCCGGCTGTTTGCGGCCCAGGCTGGCGACCCGATCCGCCAACAGGCAGAGAATCTCGAACATCATGGTGACGGCGACCAACGCCGTGTTGCCGCTGGGATCGAACGGCGGTGATACTTCAACGACATCGCCGCCGACCAGATCGAGGCCCCGGAGCCGGCGCAGCATCCGTTGCGCGTCGAAGGTGGTGAGGCCACCGATTCCCGGCGTTCCGGTTCCCGGCGCATAGACCGGGTCCAAGGCATCGACATCGAAGCTGATATAGGTCGGGCCATCGCCGACGACATCGCGCGCGATGTCGATCACCCGGTCGGGGCCGAGTTCGGAATATTCCTCGATCTCGATCACGCGGATGCCTTGCGAAAGCCCCCAGTCCTTGTCATTCGGCGTATATAACGAGCCCCGAATACCGATCTGCACCACCCGCTTCGGATCGAGGAGTCCTTCTTCGATGGCACGGCGGAACGGCGTTCCGTGGGTATATTTGGAATTGCCGAAATAGCTGTCCCAGGTGTCGGTATGGGCATCGAAGTGCACCATGCCAAGCCGGCGGCCATCGAAGATACCGCGCATGATCGGCAGCGTGATCAGATGGTCGCCGCCGGCGGTCAACGGCATCACGCCAGCGCCCCGAAGCGCTCTATAGAATTCACCGACCCGCGCCAGCGTGTCCTCGAGATCGATCGGATTGACCGAGGTGTCTCCGAGATCGGCGCAGTTGCAAAGCTCGAACGGCATAATGCCCGAGACATGGTGCACGTTCCGGACCATGCTTGAGAGATCGCGCATCTGCCGGGGGCCGTGCCTGGCGCCTGGACGGTTGGTGGTGCCGCCGTCCCAGGGAACGCCGACAATTCCGATGTCGACATCCTGGGTTGCGGTTTCCAAATCCACATGCGGCAACCGCATGAAGGTCGGAATGCCGGCGAATCTCGGCAGATCGGCGCCAGAGCGGGGGCTGTACGATTTCGGTCGGGAAGTCATGGCTTTCGCGTCTCCGAGGCCAGCTTAGCGGCAACGTCGGTATCAACAAAAGGTCATTCTGCCGTCATGTTCGCGCCACATTCGGCGGTTAGGTTGCGCCGACCCAAAGAGATCAACTCCTCTTGAACACGAGGCTCCGATGTCCAGCACCGATTATCAACTCAAGCCCCTCTCCCAGGCGCCGACAAGAAATCTTCCGCCAGCCTTCGGCACGGAGCCGGATCTTGCCGATTTGCTCGGCGACAGGACATTGCATTTGCTGCTCAAGCGAGACCGCTTGACGGTCGATCAATTGACCGCCGTCATCGAGCGTTGGCGGGCCGAGCGGAGCAGCCGCGCCATCCTGTCGCTGCAAGCCGGCTAGGCGCCTTCATCGGGCCTGAGCGCCGTCAACAAAAGCTCGGCATTGCCAGCGGCAGACCGGCCAATCGCACGTAACCGACCAAGCGTCTGATCGTAGTGGTATTTGGATATCTC
>JAQBZY010000438.1 GCA_027620395.1 Pseudomonadota bacterium | reverse complement strand
CAGCCCGCCTGGCTGTCCTGGTGCGGCTTGAAACCATCGCCGCCCGGCATCTTGAAGTTGATCTTCTCCTTGAACAGCGTCGCGCTCTCGCCCAGCAATTGTCCGACCGGCGCCCCGAGCGCGGCGGTTAATTCCTTGAAACCGTCATGGTTGGGCGCGATCTTTTCGATTCTGGAAATCAGATCGGTCCGTTGATCCTTGCGGCTCTTCTCATGATAGACCCAGTGCCGGCCGGAGACCTCGGGCATCGCCAGGACATCGTCGGTCCAGCCGTCGATCTTGGCCATGTCGGCGCGTGAAAATGCGCCACGCTTGACCAAATAGCCATCGCGTTTGAAAGAGAGGAGGTCGGCGTCATCGAGGACGGGGACGATCAGCATGGTGAGCTCCGGGCAGGAAATGCTGCGCCGCATCCTATTGGTCTGGCGCGGTCGAATCAATATTTGCCATGAATCCGATGTAGAGAACCGGCCTTTGCTTGACCCTGGCTGGCTTCGGGGACTAAGCCAATCCAAGGATGCGCCGTCGCCGGCGGTGTCAGGTTGAATGAGGTGGTGGGCAATTATGATCACAGCGACGGAGTTCATCGACGGCGGTCTTGCCGTGGGGTTCGATTTTTACACCGGCGTTCCGTGCTCGTTCCTGACGCCGCTGATCAATGGCGTCATCAACGACCGCCGCACTAGTTATGTCGCGGCGGCGAGCGAGGGCGAGGCCATCGCCATCGCGTCGGGGGCCTGGCTTGCCGGCCGCAAGACCGCCGTGATGTTCCAAAATTCCGGCCTCGGCAACGCGGTCAACCCGCTGGTGTCGCTGAACTATCCGTTTCGAATTCCGACGCTCGTGATCTGTACCTGGCGGGCCGGTCCGGGGCTCAAGGACGAGCCGCAGCACGAATTGATGGGCGAGATAACGCCGGGTCTGTTCGATATGATCAGGGTGCCGCGGGCGCCGTTTCCGGCCACCACCGCCGATATCGCGCCATCGTTGGCGGCGGCCGATGCGGCCATGGACACAACCGGTTTGCCGTTCGGTTTCATCATGCAGAAGGGCGATGTTGCCGATCAGGATTTATCGGACGCCGCGGGGCCGACGGCGCCGGGTGTAGGCAACGTCCGTCGGCAACTCGACGGCGGTCAACCGCCCAGCCGTTACGCGACGATGGAACGGATGCTGGCGGCTTTGCCCGATCAGGCCGCCATCATCGCGACCACCGGAAAGTGCGGTCGCGAGCTTTTCACCATCGCCGACCGGCCGCAGCATCTTTATCAGGTCGGATCCATGGGCTGCGCCGCCGGCATGGGTCTCGGCGCCGCACTTTGCACGGAGCGACCGGTCGTCGTCGTCGATGGCGATGGCGCGCTTTTGATGAAATTAGGCACCCTGGCGACCATTGGCGCCTACGCGCCCCGAAACCTGATCCATTTGGTGCTCGACAATGGGACGTATGATTCCACCGGCGGTCAGCCGACCGTCTCGGGTGGCGTCGATTTTGCCACCGCCGCCGTCGCCGCTGGCTATCCGTTGGCGATCTCGTGTGACGGGTTGGCTGGTTTCGAGCAGGCGCTCGGGCAAGCCCTGGCGGCGCCGGGGCCAGTTCTGGTGCACATGCGGATTGCGCCCGGATCGCTTGAGAAGCTGGGCCGACCGGCGATCGGTCCCGATCAGGTCGCTAGGCGATTTAGGGATTTCCTAACTGGGGACGCGGCGTGAGCCACAATACCTGGCTGCAACGGATCGCGCGGGCGGCCATCGTTCGGCCGCTGATGCCGACCGGTATCACGCCCAACCAATTGACGACGGTTAGGGTTGCCGCCGGTGCCGCGGCGGCAACGGCGCTGGCGGTCGGTAGCGGCAGTTGGCCGGCGATCGGCGCCGGGCTGTTCGTGTTTTCGATACTGCTCGACCGCGCCGACGGCGATCTTGCCAGGCTGACCGGACAGACCAGTCCGGGCGGCCACAAGTACGATCTTTTCGCCGATTCCTTCTGCAATGCCGCTATTTTCGTCGGCCTCGGCCTCGGCATCGGGCTCGACGATGGCGGGGAAGGGCTGGCGGCGATCCCGATGGGCATCATCGCCGGCGCGTCGGTGGCGGCAATCCTGCTATTGGTGATCAGGATCGAGCGATTGCGAGGCGCGCGCGCCGCCGAGATCGGCAGCTTCATGGGCTTCGATCCCGACGACGCCATGCTGGTGGTGCCGGCGGCTATCGCGTTGGGTTGGTCGGAGCAACTATTGCTCGCCGCCGCCATTGGCGCACCGGTCTTTGCGTTGCTGTTCGTCTATCTGTTCCGGCGTGCGCTCAAGGACGCCGGCGCCTGACTTGCAATAATTGCCAGCAGGTCCAAGCGCAATAGATGGTGGCGCCGATGCCGGCGGCGACGAAGAACGGATACAGAAATCCGAGCCAGGTCACCGGCGCCAGAAGATAAATCCCGTCCTCGAGTTCGAATCCGGCAAAGCCGGGATATCCGACCGCGTCGCCGGTCTCGTCACCGCCG
>JAQBZY010000437.1 GCA_027620395.1 Pseudomonadota bacterium | reverse complement strand
ATCGAGGCCAAGCCGCCGCCAGTGCTACCGCTACCGCTGCCGCCGGCGGCGGCGGGCGCAATGCCGACGCAGGAACCGGGCAGCGCCACCGTCGTCGTCGATTTCGTCGCCTGATCGATCACGGTCAGGGTGCCGTTGCTCAGCATGACTCCGGTATTACCGAGCCCCGGCAGAAATCCGCCACCCCCCGGCGGCGCACCACCGGCGGCGGTTTCGAAGTTCTGCAGCTCATCCCAGTTGGTGCCGCCCTTTTTCGATTTCTCGATGACGATGTCGACGCCGACCAGGCGCAACCGCGGCACGGCCATTTGACCCCGCATCAATGGCAACAGATCAACCTCGGCAATCAGTTGTTGCGCTTTCAGCATGTCCGGCTTGCTGCCCCAGGCCGCGTTCCGGACCCGGACGCCACCGATACTGAGCTTGGGCGGGAACGAAAAATCCAACGCCACCGGCCCGTCGATGCTGAGCCGGCCGGCAAAGGACTTGCCAATTTCCGACAGCAAGGCCTTGCGCATGTCGCCGAGCTCACTCAAGCGCGCGTAGGCGATGACCACGGCGATGCCGGCGACGACGATGCCCGCTTTGACGGCGAACGTAACCAGTTTCCAAATCAGCCCCAGCATCGCGCTAGCCCCCCGTCCGTTTCGATTTTGCATCGGATCGATGCGGTTGGAACGCTTCCGCCCGACGCCCGGCGGCGGCGACATCGGCGGCCGGCATGGCGCCAGCCAGGCGTTTGGCGTTTTCGGCCGCCGAGGCGTCGCCAAGACCGGCGGCAATCCTAAACCATGCCAGCGCGCCGACCCTATCGCGCCGGCCGCCCTCGCCACCGGCGAGGAAATAAGCAAGCCTGATCTGAGCCGGCACCGCGCCGGCCTCGGCGGCGATTTCCAGATGCCTTCTCGCCAACGCCGGATCCTTGCCGCCGCCAGAGCCGGCAAGCGCCATCAGCGCCAAGTTGTAGTGCCCGAACGGATCGCCGGCCTCGGCCGCCTTGGCGAACCAGTGCCGGGCCGACACAGGATCGCGTTCGCCGCCGACACCACCCGCCAGCAGACCGGCGAGATCGTAAGCAGCCTCGGGAAACCCCTGCTCGGCCGCGACCTCCAACAATGCCCGCCCGGCGGCAGGATCCTTGTCGATGCCCCAACCGTTTAGGTGCGCCAGCGCCAAATTGTACGTCGAGGCCGCGTAACCGAGCTGCGACGCCTGAGTAAAGTAGCCGACCGCCGCCGACGGATCCTTGGCCACGCCGTTGCCCTGCAAGTAAAGCACGCCGAGCGCATGCAACGACTGCGGCACCTCCTGCTTGGCGGCGGTATCGAAAAACTTGATCGCCAGGGCTCGGTCCTGGCCGCCTCCCTGGCCCCACCAGGACATCAGGGCGTAGTCATAGGCGCTGATCCCGTGCCCGACCGCGGCCAATTCCCGAAAGCCGTCCCGGGCGGCTTCGAGATTGCCCTGCTCGTAGGCGGCGACCGCGCGCCGGAATGGCTCAGCCATCGGGTCTTCCGCCGACTTGGCCGGATCGGAATTGAGGGCGATCGACGCCGGCAGTTCCTGGGCCCCCGGCACGGTCAGATCGACACCCTGCGCCAAGGCCAATCCAGGCGACAGGACTAGGCCGGCCACCAGGGCCGAATAAATGCGTGCCACAAGCATGGTTGCACCTTATGTTGCGGTTCCCTGCATGTGAATGACAATATCGAGTAGCCGCAACCGACGCCTCGAAGCCACGTTGTCGCCGGCCCTGGCTTCCGGTCGCAAAAATCGGGCTACATGTCGTAAAGCGGACAGACGCCTCGCCTTGACGGTGGGAAACGATGACCATTAGCCTGTGCCGTCTTTGACGCGCCCACCTTGGCTTGGTTTTGGAAGGTAGCATGACCCGGTATTCGATCTTCAGCCTCGTCCGCAATGCCTTCGGCTATCACCGGGACTGGCCACTGGCGTGGCGTTCGCCGGCGCCGAAATCGCACTACGATGTCGTCATCGTCGGCGGCGGCGGGCACGGCCTCGCCACCGCCTATTATTTGGCCAAGGAACACGGCATCACCAACGTCGCCGTCATCGAAAAAGGCTGGCTCGGCGGCGGCAATACCGGGCGCAACACCACCATCATCCGCTCCAACTATCTTTGGGACGAGAGCGCGCACCTTTATGAAAAGGCATTGCAACTCTACGAAGGGCTCAGCCAGGACATCAATTACAACATCATGCTGAGCCAGCGTGGCGTCCTCAATCTGGCGCACAACTTGGGAGACATGCGGGAATCCCGGCGCCGTTATTTTGCCAATCGCCTGAACGGCATCGATTCCGAATTTCTGACCCCGGCCCAAATCAAGGACATGGTTCCGGCCATCAATATCGATCCATCGATCCGCTACTCGGTTCTCGGTGCCTCCCTGCAAAGGCGTGGCGGCACGGCCCGGCACGACGCGGTCGCTTGGGGCCTAGCCAGGGCCGCCGACGCCCGGGGCGTCGACATTATCCAAAATTGCGAAGTCACCG
>JAQBZY010000436.1 GCA_027620395.1 Pseudomonadota bacterium | reverse complement strand
CTGCCGTCCGCTCGCCGATTTCGCCGCCGAGCACGCGGGCCGCACCGGCGCCGGCACGGGCGAGCCCGAACGCCGCCTTGGCGCCCAGCCAAGCACTACGGATGGCGGCGATCCAGTCAGCGGGACGAAGGCCGAGCGCGATCACGGTGGCGGCGGCGGCAAAAAATCCGATCACGCCGGCGGCGACCAAGGCGGCTTCACGAATTCCAACCCGAGCGGCCCAGAGAGTCAGTTCCTTGAGCGCCAATGAACCAGCGACGCCGCCCGATCCGGGAGCCAGCGGCCAACCCTTGGGAGCCGGGAAGTGCGCCAAGGCGACGCTGGCCAGAAGCGTCGCCAGGATCAGCCAGCCCAGCCGGCTGATCGGATTGTCGAGGCGGCCGGCGGTCATGATCCTGCCGCCCCAGACGGCGACCGCTAGCGGCGCCGCCAGGGCGCCGAACCCGAGCGTCTGCAACGCTAAATCGGCAAACACGGCGCCCGGATAACCGAAGGCATTGATCGGCGCATTGTCGGTGGCGCTGTTCAGCGACGGGTCGCCCGACGCGTAGGAAAGGATGGCCACGGCGCCAGCGGTGGCGACCGTCAAGAACGTGAAACCGACGGTTTGCATGGCCCGCCGGCGGATGGCTTCGGCCATCGCCGGGGGGAGAAGCGGACGTGCGGTCTTGCCGCCGGGATGGGTGCGTAGAACGGCCATGAAAGCCGTGGTACGCCCGCAATTATTGACAAGACCTTAACGGGCAGGGGACTCGAAAATTATCGGAAGTGGTTGATGATAAACGAATATTTACCACAAAATCTAGCCCTGGCGAAATCCCGGCCGAGTTGGCGGCAAACGCTGCGTCGCGAATCGACCGCTACATTGGCGGCACGGCCGTGGCCAAGGCCTCAGCCGAGGACGCCGGCCAACCGCTCCATGGCGTCTTCCGTTTGCTCCGGCGGATTGACCAGGGCGACCCGGATATAGCGGCTGCCCGGATTGACGCCGTCGGCGCCGGGCCTGGCGATATAGGCGCCGGGCAGCACCCGGAGCGCGGCCTTTCGCCACAATTCAGCCGTCGCCCGTTCGCCGTCGCCGACATCGAGCCACAGAAAAAATCCGCCATCCGGACGGTAATAGCCGAACCGACCGGCAATTGCCGCCTCGGCGATATCAAAATTGCGGCGATAGAAGGCCCGGACCGCGTCGACGTGCGCCTCGTCTCGCCACAGCGCTTCCGAGGCCTCGAGCGCCGGCAGCGCCACCTGCGGCCCGACGTAATTCCTGAGCCGGCGGAACATTTTGATCAGATTGGGATCGCCGGCGACAAAACCGGACCGCATGCCGGCGGCCGACGACCGCTTGGAAAGCGAATGAAAGACCAAAAGATTTTCCAATCCCTGGCCCAGTTCCGCAGCCGCCTGCAGCCCGCCGGCCGGCGGATGGCGGTCGTAGATTTCGGCGTAGCATTCATCGACGACCAGAACGAAGTCGTGCCGCCTAGCGAGCTCGATGGCACGCTTCAAGACAGCGATTGGGGCCGCGGTTCCTTGCGGGTTCGAAGGCGTGCAAAGATAAAATAGGGCGGTCCGATCGAGAATTGCCGGATCGACGGCGTCGATGTCGGGCATGAAGCCGTTCTCGGCCAGGGCCGGCAGATAGACCGGCTCCGCGCCGGCGACGGCGGTGGCGCCGCCATAGACGTGATAGAACGGATTGGGCATCAGGATCGCTGGGCGCTGGCCGGCTTTTTCCGGCGGCACGCAAAGCGCGCTGACCAGATAGAGCGCCTCGCGAGTGCCCGAGACCGGCAGCACATGTCGGTCCGGATCGATGCTACCGGCGTCGAGATCATAGCGGCGAGTCAGCCATTCCGAGACGGCGCGGCGAAACGACGGCGTGCCGTCGATCGGCGGATATTTGCCCCAATCGTCATGCCGGCCACCGAGGATTTCGGAAATGAATTTCGGTGGCGGCAACTTCGGCTCGCCGACGCTCAGCATGATCGGCGGCTTGTTGGTCTCGGGCGCAATCGGATCCAACAATGTCCGCAGGCGGTCGAAGGGATAGTCGGGAAGGTCGGTCAATCTTGGGTTCAGCATCGTTGGGTCCGCATGATGTCAATATGGCAGCGAGCATAGTCCGGCGCTTTGATATGTGAAAGCCGGGCGACTCGCGTCACCCGGCTTGGGCACCAAACAATTGAAAGCCGGGCGACTCGCGTCACCCGGCTTTCTGGGGAGAACCTGCTGGCCATGGGGGCGGCCAGAGGGTCTGGGAGTGGTTTAGGACATCGGCATTACGCCGGGCCGGTTCAGTGCACCGTCTCGCCGTGTAGCGATATATCCAAGCCCTGCACTTCGGTTTCCTTGTCGACCCTGAGGCCCATGATCGCGTCGATCACTTTCAGGATGATAAAGGTGCCGACGGCGCAATAGACAACGGTGCCGATGATGCCGTAGGCCTGCGTGACGACCTGCCCGGCATTGCCCTCCAAAAGGCCCTTGCTGCCGCCGATTGCTTCGACGGCGA
>JAQBZY010000435.1 GCA_027620395.1 Pseudomonadota bacterium | reverse complement strand
GCGCCCCGGTCGTGGCCGTCCTGGCCCATCTTGACCACCAGCATGCGGGGCCGGCGGCCTTCGGTGGCGGCGAAGGCGGCGACGTCGGCGCGGATTTTCTTGAAGCCCGCGTCGCCGTCATAAGCGGCGCCGTAGACACCGGCGATGGAACGGATCTCGGCCCGGTAGCGGGTGTAGACTTTTTCCAGCGCATCGGAAATTTCGCCCACCGTGGCTCGGGCCCGGGTCGCCTTGATGGCGAGATCGAGCAAGTTGCCGCTGCCGTCTTGGGCCGCCTTGGTCAGATCGGCCAACGCTTTTTCGCAGGCCGCCTTGTCGCGGGTGTTCTTGATGGTGTTGAGCCGGGTCACTTGATTTTCCCGGACCATGGCATTGTCGACATCGAGCACGTCGACCAGATTGCCGGCGCCGTCGCTCTTGTACTTGTTGACGCCGACGACGATTTCCTCGCCACGGTCGACGCGAGCTTGCTTCTTGGCCGCCGATTCCTCGATCCGCTGTTTCGGCAGGCCGGCGGCGACGGCTTCGGTCATGCCGCCCATCGCCTCGACCTCGGCGATCAGCGCCTTGGCCTCGGCGACCATGGACGCGGTCAGGCTCTCGACATAGTAACTGCCGCCCAAGGGATCGATGACCGCCGGAATGCCGGTTTCCTCGGCGATCACCAATTGGGTGTTCCGGGCGATCCGGGCCGAGAACGGTGTCGGCAAGGCAATCGCCTCGTCCAAGGCATTGGTGTGCAGCGACTGGGTGCCGCCCAAGACTGCGGCCATGGCTTCGATGGTGGTGCGGATGACGTTGTTGTAGGGGTCTTTTTCCGTCAGCGACACGCCCGACGTTTGGCAATGCGTGCGGAGCATCGACGAGCGCGGGTCTTTCGGTTTGAAATCAGCCATCAGCTCCGACCACAACAGACGCGCGGCGCGGAGCTTGGCCACCTCCATGAAGAAGTTCATGCCGATGGCGAAGAAGAACGACAAGCGCGGCGCGAAGGCATCGACGTCGAGGCCCTTGGAAAGTGCCGCTCGGACATATTCCAATCCGTCGGCCAGCGTGTAGGCCAGTTCCTGCACGCAGGTGGCGCCTGCTTCCTGCATGTGATAGCCGGAAATCGAGATCGAATTGAATTTCGGCATGTTCGCGGCCGTGTACTCGATGATGTCGGCGACGATCCGCATCGAGGGGAGCGGCGGATATATATAAGTGTTACGGACCATGAACTCTTTCAGAATGTCGTTCTGGATGGTGCCGGAAAGCTCTTTTGCCGCGACGCCCTGTTCCTCGGCGGCGACGATGTAGCCGGCGAGCACCGGCAGCACGGCGCCGTTCATGGTCATCGATTCCGACATCTCGTCCAACGGAATGCCGTCGAACAGGATCTTCATGTCCTCGACGCTATCGATGGCGACGCCGGCCTTGCCGACATCGCCGACGACGCGTGGATGGTCGCTGTCGTAGCCGCGATGGGTCGCCAAATCGAAGGCGATCGACAGGCCCTTTTGCCCGGCGGCGAGATTGTCGCGGTAGAACTTGTTGGAATCCTCGGCGGTCGAAAAGCCGGCGTACTGGCGGATGGTCCACGGCCGATTGGCGTACATGGTTGATTTTGGCCCGCGCAGGTACGGCGCGAACCCAGGCAGCGAGTCCACGTGTTCCAGCCCCTCAAGGTCATCGGCGGTGTAAAGCGGCTTGACGGCGATGCCTTCCGGCGTCTGCCAGACCAAATCGTCGGCGCCGCGGTTTTTCATTTCCGCGGCCGCCGCCTTTTGCCATTGGTCGAGGGTCGGTTTCTTTTTGCCGGGCATGGAGTCCTCCGTCGGCGTCGGTCCTTGCAAAAGCCAGCCGATTATAGCGGAAGCCGGGGCCGTGGCGACAGTCAGTTTGCAGGTGCGAAAAGCTAATATGTGTGGGTTTCACGTGACCCACAAAATATTGCGCACTTATCCACATCATGAGATTGCAACAGTTCTTAAAACTAAATATGGTGTCTTCGCTCGGGTAATCAACTTGCCCGATTTTAATTCAAGGCCCGCCGGGGAGGCACCGTCACATGACCTTCGAATGGACACCGCAACACATCGCTGCGTTGATCGCACTTTGGAATCAGGGACTTACCACCAGCGACATCGGCGGCCGCCTTGGCATTACCAAGAATGCCGTGGTCGGGAAGGTGCACCGCTTGGGCTTGCCGAAACGCGGATCACCGATCAAGCCGAAGCCGGAAAAGCCGGTCAATGTGGTGAGCATGGCCAAGCTGCGGCCCGGCATGTGCGTGTGGCCGTCGGGCGATCCCGGCACCGAGGACTTCCGCTTCTGCGGTGATCCCATCGTGCCAGGCAAGCCTTATTGCGGGGACCATTGCGAACGGGCCTACGTCAAGCCGTCCAAGGATGACCGCGGCCGGCAACGGCGCACCGCCAACGGTTAAGGCCCGATTTCCGGGCGACGGAACAAGGGCGCCCCATGGGGCGCCCTTTCGCATTTGAGGAAATTCGTATTCCGCGCCGCCGCCCGGGTGTAAAA
>JAQBZY010000434.1 GCA_027620395.1 Pseudomonadota bacterium | reverse complement strand
GATTTTCACGGTGGATGGCATCTATCTCGACATCCGCCAGCCCGGGATCAGGAACCAGGATTCCCAGCACCCGGACGTGCAGACCTTGAAAGCCGCTGGCGCCGACCGCGACGTATGCCCGGCAGCGGTCGCCGGCCATGGCGGCAAGTCTGGCGCCGATCAGGCCGCCGAAACTGAAGCCGACCAGATCGAATTCCTGACCCTTGCCGAGCGCTGTATCTAAGCCGTCATAGAGGACGGCGGCGATCCCGTCCGGACTGAGCGGTTCCGGCGCGTCGGCGGAATCTCCCAAGCCCGGCAGATCAGCAGTGATGACCGGCCGACCCTTCGACAACTCGGCGATATTGGCGATCCAGTGCGTCCACGATCCGAAGCCGCCATGCAGCAATAGCAGCGGCGTCTCGCCGGACCCGGCCGATGGCGTCGGCCAGCATTGCCACACCACGTCGCCGCCGGCGCAAGGCGTTTTGACGATCCGCGCGGTGCCCAGCATTCGGGCGACGGTGGCTTCGGGGGAGTTATCGGCCATGCATTTCGTTGAAATTGATCTCGATCATCCGAACCAGCTCTAGGTGGTGGTACAATGTTACAGAAATTGGGGTTCAAAAAGCTCGAAACCAGGAAGGAGTGCTAGATGGCAAATCGTAGACACATCCGCCGACTTTCAGAAATCGTCGAACAGCAGGATTTACTTTGCACCTCACCAGAATGCACCGTTCGCGATGTTGTCCGCAAAATGTCCGAGCGTGGCGTCACCACTGTACTGGTCATCGACGACGGTTGCCCGTGTGGCATCTTCACCAAGCGCGATCTCTTGAACCGCGTCGTCGCCGCCAATCGAGATGCCGAATCGACGTCAGTCTGTGACGTCATGAGCGCCGATCCGATCTGCGTCGATGCAACTGAGACCGGCCTCGAGGCGATGCGGCTGATGCAGGATCATAATATCCATCACCTAGTCGTCACCGGCGTCGACGGCAAAGGTTATGGCATTCTCTCGACTCGCGATTTGACTGCCAGCGAGTTGGAGATGTTCCAGCGCGAGCTTGAGATTGAAAAACGGCTGTGGGAAGAACTCTAAGCCACCTCCCCTGTTGACGGCGCCGCCGCGGTCTGGACAATGGCCGGACAGCTCTGAGGGGGAACGTCTTGACTCTACGCATCGTTTTTTTGGACCGGGCGACTATCGCGCCCGGCGTCGAAATCCGTTCGCCGAATTTTCCGCACGAGTGGATCAATCATCAACAAAGCTCCCACGAAGACGTGCGTGACCGGCTCAAGGGCGCCGAAATTGCTCTCACGAACAAAGCGCCGATTCGAGCCGACGACATTGCCCAGTTGCCGGATCTCAAATACATCGGCGTTACTGCCACCGGCACCGACATCGTCGATCTGGACGCTTGCCGGCAACGCGGCATCGTCGTCTCCAACGTCAGGGGCTACGCCGTCAAGACCGTGCCTGAGCACGTATTCGCGCTGATGCTGGCACTTAGGCGCGGGCTCATGGGATATCGGGCCGACGTCATCACCGGCGAATGGCAAAAGGCGGGGCAGTTCTGTTTTTTCAATCACCCGATCGGCGATCTCGGCGGCGCAAGACTCGGCATTGTCGGCTCTGGCGCCATCGGCTCGGCGGTGGCCCGCATCGCCGCCGGCTTCGGCATGGAGGCTGTATTCGCCGGCCGCAAGGACGATACCCGGCCAACCCCGCCGAAAGTGCCGTTCCGGGAATTGCTTGCGACCGCCGACGTCATCACGCTGCATTGCCCGTTGACTGCGGAAACCGCCGACCTGATGGGCGACGCCGAATTTGCCGCCATGAAGCCAGGCGCCATGCTTATCAACACCTCGCGGGGCGGCTTGATCGATGCGGCGGCCCTGGTCCGGGCCATCGAAAGCGGCCACCTGGGCGGCGCCGGGATCGACGTTCTGCCGAAAGAACCACCACCGTCCGATCATCCGTTCATGGCCATCGCGGGGCGCCCAAATTTCATTCTAACGCCGCATGTCGCCTGGGCCAGCGCCGCCGCGATGCAGGAACTGGCCGATCAAGTGATCGGCAATATCGAGGCCTTCATGGCCGGGCATCCCGTCAACCGGGTCGCCTGACGGACCGACAACGGCATTTCATTTGCTCCCATTCCTGGCATAATTCCGATATCGAACGGGGGGCGGCACATGAACAAGATCAATACGGATAACCTCGGCGGCCAGGTCGACGCGGCGATGAGTTACGTCGTCACCTACGGCTTTCAGATCGCCGGCGCGCTTGTCTTCCTGCTGATCGGACTCAAGGTGTCGTCGTGGATGGCTGGGCGCATTTCCGCCGCGCTCGAAAAACGCAACGTCGACGTGACCTTGGCGCGCTTCATCGGCAACATCGCCAAGGTGGTGGCCATCGTTTTCATGGTGATTATCACGCTCGGCAATTTCGGCGTTTCCATCGCGCCGCTGATCGCGCTCGCCGGCGCCTCGATCTTCGGCGCCACCATGGCGATCCAGGGGCCGCTTTCCAACTATGGTGCCGGGCTGTCGA
>JAQBZY010000433.1 GCA_027620395.1 Pseudomonadota bacterium | reverse complement strand
CGGACTTCCGCCAAGGGCTGCTCATCCTCGGCTTCATCAATCCTCGGCTTCATCAATCGTCGGGTTCATCAATCGTCGGGTTCATCGATCGTCGGGTTCATCGATCGTCGGGTTCATCCGGGGATTCTCTATTCGCCGGTTCCACGAAGGCTTCCAGGCGGCTGCGAATCAGCCTCGGATTCAGACCTTCGGCCAAGCCGATCGCGCCCTCGAGCATCAAGAACTTGACTGTTTCCGCTTGGCGCGCGCGGGCGAGGATTTTTCTTGCGCCCGGCAGCAGCACCAGATTAGCGATTCCGACGCCGTAGATCGTAGCCACGAAGGCGACGGCGATTCCCTTGCCCACTTCGCTAATATTTTCGAGATGCTTCATCACTTGGATCAGGCCGAGGATCGCCCCAATGATGCCAATTGTCGGAGCGAAGCCCCCCGCGGATTCAAATACCTGTGCTTCAGCCTCGCGCCGGCCCATGTCCTGATCAATTTCGTTTTCGAGTATGCCCCGCAAATCTTTGGGGTCGGTTCCGTCCACCGCCAATGCCATCGCTTTGTGCAGAAATGGATCGGCGATGTCCTGTATCTTTTTGTCCAAAGATACGATGCCGTGCCGCCGCGCTTGGTTGGCCAGGCTAATAATCTCCTCAATGGCGGCTTCGAGCTGGTAGCGAGGCTCGGCGAAGACCACCGTAAGCTGGCGGCAGGCGCCCCACACTACGGGGAGGGGTTCGGCGACTAACGTTGCACCGGATGTCCCCCCGAAAACGATCAGAGCCGCGGTCGGCTGCAGAATTTCGTAGAGAGACCCCCCTTCGAGCGTCAGCCCCGCGGCAATTCCGCCAAAAGCCAATAGCAAGCCGGCCAGCGTTCCCCAGTCGATCTTCATGATTCTTCGCCGTCACCATGGCGGATAGTGTCGCCGGCTGGATCCTCAATTTCCACCTGGCACATCGGCTGGTGTAGCTCTCTCTGATAAGAGATCACCTTCGCAATTACCTCATCGACCGTTTCCCGCACCGCTAGCCGTTGGCCGTTGAGCAGCCGGATGACGGTGTCAGGCGTCGATTCGAGAGACTCGATAACGCTCGCGTTGACGACGATTTCAACGCCGTTGAGTCTGGTAACTCTGACCATCGTGCCGCTCTTCTCCATATCGGCCCAGCGAGAGCGGTTATTCGTTGAACGAGCGTTGAGCCTCGGCACTCGATGTGGCGCAAGCCCCCAGGCTTGCCGCGCCGGCACTCTTGCCGGCGCTCGGCCTTGCCGGGCTTCGGCTCGGCAACGACCACTGCCCTCCGTCAGGCATTGTCGTTCGCCGAGCAGGCTTCGGTGAAAACGAGTTTGGTGAGGAGTGCCGTGAAAAAGCGTTCGCCGAGAAATGCGAGCCAACCCCTTTGATAGAATCAAGTTTCCCTTGCAGTCGCCCGGCACCCTAATTTGATGTCAGTCGTAAGAAGAAAATCCGTGATTTGCGACGTCGGTGGCGTCAAGATGGGTGGCGATCACCCCATCGTCGTCCAATCGATGACGAATACCGACACCGCCGACACCGTCGCCACGGTCAACCAGACAATGGCGCTGGCCCGGGCGGGATCGGAGCTGGTCCGCGTCACGGTCAATCACGATAAGGCGGCCGAAGCGCTGCCGCGCATCGTAAAGACACTCCAGGACTTCGGCGTCAACGTGCCGATCGTCGGGGACTTCCACTACAACGGCCACATCCTTCTGAAGAAGTACCCCGAGTGCGCCCGGCTGCTGGCCAAATACCGCATCAATCCCGGCAACGTCAATATCGGCAAGAAACACGACGACAACTTCCGCACCATGATCGAAGTTGCCATCGACAACGACAAGCCGGTGCGGATCGGCGTCAACTGGGGATCTCTCGACCAGGCGCTCCTAACGCGCTTGATGGACGAAAACGCGCGCTTGCCCGTGATGCCAAGGCGGTCACGCAGGAAGCGATCGTGCTCAGCGCCGTCATCGCAGCCGAGGCGGCGGAGTCATACGGGCTCGCCCGCGAAAAAATCATTCTGAGTGCCAAGGTTTCTAACGTCCAGGAATTGGTAGCCGTCTACCGAGACCTGGCCGCCCGCTGCGATTATCCGCTTCACCTGGGTTTGACCGAAGCCGGGATGGGCGCGAAGGGGATCGTTTCCTCGACGGCCGCCCTCTCCATCCTGCTGCAGCAGGGAATCGGTGATACGATCCGCGTATCGCTGACGCCGAAACCCGGCGGCGACCGCACCGAAGAGGTTCGAGTTAGCCAGCAGATCCTCCAATCGCTGGAGATTCGCAGCTTCACGCCGCAAGTGACGGCCTGCCCTGGCTGCGGACGCACAACCAGCACATTTTTCCAGGACATGGCCGACCAGATCGAAAAATATCTGCGCCGCCAGATGCCGATCTGGAAGACGAGTTACTCGGGCGTGGAAGAGATGAACGTTGCCGTGATGGGCTGCGTCGTCAACGGACCCGGCGAGTCCAAGCACGCCAACCTGGGGATATCCTTACCCGGCACGTTTGAAGAACCCAAAGCTC
>JAQBZY010000432.1 GCA_027620395.1 Pseudomonadota bacterium | reverse complement strand
CCGGGGCGGTGAACATGTGGCGCTGTTGTCTGGCGGCGCGCCGCCTGCGAACGGTCGCGCCGTGCTCTCGAGGTTGTGGTCGGACATCGACGGCGAAACGGTCGGCGGCGCTGGATTGCCCAATTTCAGGATGTTGCCCAGGCATGGCCGGTTGGTGCTGTTCGGCGATTTTTATGCCTCCGTCGACGACATCCGCCTGGCGATCAATGCTTTTGCGCATCATGGCGTCCGTGGTCACGTCGTTCATCTTACCGATCCGGCGGAAGAGGATTTTCCGTTTACCGGCCGGGTATTGTTCGAGGGCCCCGAGGGCGAGGGTAATGCCATCGTCGGCAACGCCCAGTCCGTTGCTGCCGAATACCGCCGCCTGTGGGCGGCGCATCAAGCCACGGTCGCCGACATCACTGCCGCCGCCGGCTGGGGCCTGACCCGGCACCGCACCGATCAAGCCCCGGAGACGGCCTTGATGGCGATTTACATGGCGCTTTCCGACGGCGGGCGGAGGTAGCCGATGTTTTCTCTGGGCGCCCTCTCGTTCGCGGCACCGTGGGCGCTTGCCGGACTGGCGCTGTTGCCGGCGCTTTGGTGGTTGCTGCGTCTGACGCCGCCGATCCCGACGCGGATGGTATTTCCGCCGATCCGGTTACTCCTCGGTATCCAGTCCGAGCGCGAAACGCCGGCGCAAACGCCGTGGTGGCTTTTGCTGCTGCGTCTAATGATCGCGGCGGCAATCGTTTTCGGGGCGGCGAGGCCGGAAATGAACGCCGAATTGCCACTTGCCGGCTCGGGGCCGGTGATTGTCGTCATCGACAACGGCTGGGCGGCTGCGGACGGTTGGACGGAACGCCACCGCGTGGCCCAATCCTTGATTGACAAGGCGGCCCGCGCCAACCGCCGGGTTGTGCTGTTGGAAACCGCGCCGCCGCCCGATGGCGGCGCGGTGGCATTGCAGGCACTTGGGCCCGGCGAGGCCAAAAGCGCCGCCGCCAAGCTGACGCCGAGGCCTTGGCCGGTGCGCCGCGATTTGGCCCAAGAAGCGTTGGCCGCTTGGGCCGAGGGGTTCAAGGAAACCGCCGACATCCGTTGGCTGTCTGACGGTATCGCCAGCCCGGGCGCCGAGACGTTGGCCGAGCAGTTGGATGCGCTTGGCCGGTTGCACGTCTATGGGCTCGGTGACGGCGCTCTGGTCCTGCGGTTGCCGAGGCCGGTGCCGGACGGCCTGGCCTCGGACATTGAGCGGGCCTATGTGCAATCGGCAGCCGAGTATGAAATCCGCGGTCTGGATGGCGCCGGGCAAGTGCTGGCCGCCGGGCATGCGTTCCTGGCCACGGGCGCGCACCGGGGCGAGGCTTTATTGAAGGCCCCTGCGGAAATTCTCAATCGTGTCGAGCGCATTCAGATCGGTGCTGGGGCCACAGTCGGCGCGGTCAATTTGCTCGATTCCCGATGGCGCCGCCGCCCGGTCGGTCTGCTCGCGGTCGGCGGCGTTGCCGAGGCGCAGCCGCTGATCGGGAAGCTCTATTATATCGAGCGCGCCCTTCGTGACCGGACCACGGTCCGGACCGGCAGCGTGCAACAGCTTCTATCGCAGCCGATGTCGATGCTGGTGCTGGCCGATCCGGGCGAGCTTGCCGAAGCCGATGCCCAGGCGTTGGACCATTGGATCGGCCGCGGCGGCATGGCGGTCAGGTTCGCCGGCCCGGCGTTGGCCAGGCGGACCGCCGATGCCAGTCCGACGGCCAAGCCGGAGCCACTGCTGCCGGTGCCGCTTCGGGCCGGCGACCGGGTGATCGGTGGCGCCATGTCGTGGCGCCAGCCAATGGCATTGCAAAAGTTTTCGGCCAAAAGCCCGTTCGCCGGCCTGTCGGTCCCGGCCGATGTCCGCATCGCCCGGCAAATCCTTGCCCAACCGGCACCTGATCTGGCCGAGAAAACATGGGCCGCGCTTTCCGACGGAACGCCGCTGGTGACCGCCGAACGACGCGGCAAGGGCTGGCTGGTGCTGTTTCACACCTCGCCCAACGCCGAATGGTCGAACCTGCCGCTATCGGGCGTGTTCGTCGAGATGATGGCCCGGTTGCTGACGCTCGGCCAAGGTGTCGATGCCATTGGCAATGCGCCGCCATTGCAGCCGGTACAAACCTTGGATGCTTTCGCCAAGGCCGGCGATCCGCCGGCCGGCGCCAGGGAGATCAGCGTCGTCGATATCGCAAGCAAGCTACCGTCGCCGCAAAATCCGCCCGGCATCTACGGAGCCGCCGATTTGAGGCGGGCGTTCAATCTTTCGGCGGCGATGCCACCGCTGGCGCCGCTCGATCTCGCCGGCGCCGATGCGGTCCGCCTCGGATACGAAGCGCCGAAGCAGACCGACTTGGGTGGTTGGTTCTTGGCGGCGGCGTTAATTCTGTTCTTGATCGATGTGTTGGCCGGCCTCTGGGCCCGGGGCGGCGGCCGGGCCGTGATTGTGGCTCTGATGATTTCGGTCTCGGCGCTTGTCGGGTCGGCATCGGCGGAGACGAAGGAGAAGTTCGCCCGCGACAACAGCC
>JAQBZY010000431.1 GCA_027620395.1 Pseudomonadota bacterium | reverse complement strand
GCGCCGGTGGAACCGGCATCTTTGTCTTCACTAAGGTTGCCGTGGCCGCCGATTGGCAAACATTGGCCGGCGGTGCAGGGCATGCTAAACGGAGTGTTGCGCTGGAGAACGGTCCGGCGGGCCAGAAGGTCTAAAAATCCAGGGGAAACGCCGTGACCTACCGCACCACGCTGACGCATTTCATCCAAGAGCAGGAAACCCATGTCACTGGGGCCACCGGCGAGTTCACGTCGTTGCTGAATGACGTCTCGGCGGCCTGCAAGGCGGTCGCCGATCTGGTCGGCCGAGGCTCGCTGTACGGCGAGCTTGGCGCCGCCATCGGGATCAACGTCCAAGACGAGACCCAGAAGCAATTGGACGTGATGGCAAACGATCTGGCGCTCAGTTGGTGCGAGCGCGGCGGCCAGCTTTTCGCCATGGCGTCGGAGGAAATGGTCGATGTCTACCCGGTGCCGGAAGGTTACAAGCGCGGCCGCTATCTGCTGATCTTCGATCCCCTGGACGGCTCTTCGAACATCGAGGTCAACGGCCCCATGGGGACGATTTTCTCGGTGCTGCGGGCGTCGGAAAAACCATCGGCGAATTTGGCCGACGATTTCCTGCAACCGGGAACCGAGCAGCTCTGCGCCGGTTACGTGTTGTTCGGCCCGGCGACGTTGATGGTCCTGACGACCGGCAACGGCGTCAACGGCTTCACGCTAAATCCCGATATCGGCGAATTCGTGCTGACACATCCGGGCATCCGGATTCCCGAGGATACCAAGGAATATGCCATCAATGCCTCGAATGCCCGGTTTTGGGAACCGCCGGTGCGGCGCTACATCGACGAATGCCTGGCCGGCAAGGCGGGCCCCCGCGGCAAGGACTTCAACATGCGTTGGGTTGCGGCCATGGTCGCCGACGTGCACCGGGTACTCAGCCGGGGCGGTATCTTCATGTATCCCCTGGACGACAAAATCCGCGACAAGGGCGGCCGGCTTCGGCTGCTTTACGAAGCCAATCCGATGTCCTTCATCGTCGAGCAGGCCGGCGGCATGGCGTCGACCGGGCGCGGCCGGATCCTGGACGTTCAGCCGACAGGCTTGCACCAGCGTATCCCGGTGATCCTGGGGGCCAGGAACGAGGTGCAGCGGCTCGTCGACTATCACAAGGAATTCGACGCGAAATAATCCGCATCGAGCTCAATGCCCGGGGAAATCATCCACTTGCCGGCGGAAGCTCTTGACTTGCGCGTGCGCCCACGGCCCCGCGAACAGGCTCGGGCAATCTTCTTCAAATAGCTGTCCGGGCCGGAGGCGCGGCATCTGTTCGGCGCTCATGCCGCGTTCGCGGGCGTGAATCATGTCGATAGTGATATCGTTCTGACATTCCAGCCCCATGGCACCCAGCATTTCGGCGAAGCCGTGCAAGGTGTTGTGATGGAAATTCCGCACCCGCTTCGACTTGTCGTCGACGTCCAATCCCTTCTGGCGGTTCTTATCCTGCGTCGCGACGCCGGTTGGGCAACGGTTGGTATGGCATGAGCGCGACTGGATGCAGCCGAGGGAGAACATGAAACCGCGCGCCGAGTTGCACCAGTCGGCGCCGAGCGCGAAGACCCGGGCCATGTCGGCGCCGGATATGATCTTGCCGCTGGCGCCGAGCTTGATCTTGTCACGGATGCCGGCGCCGATCAGAACCATGTTGACGAAATGCAGTCCTTCGCGGAGCGGTAGTCCGATGCTGTTGGCGAATTCAAGTGGCGCCGCGCCGGTGCCGCCTTCCTTGCCGTCGATGACGATGAAGTCGGGATAATCGTCGAGTTCCAGCATCGCTTTCACGATGCCCATGAATTCATGCCGGTGCCCGACGCAGAACTTGAAACCGACCGGCTTGCCCTTGCCGAGTTCGCGCATCTTCTGAAGAAACTTCATCATTTCCAGCGGGCTTGAGAAAGCGGAATGCGTCGCTGGTGAAATGCAGTCGGTGCCGACAGGCACACCGCGTGCTTCGGCGATTTCCTCGGTCACCTTGGCACCCGGCAGCATGCCACCGTGACCCGGCTTGGCGCCTTGCGACATCTTCAGTTCCAACATCTTGACCTGCGGGTCGTTGGCCCGCTCGGCGAACTGCACCGGATCGAAAGTTCCATCCGGCTTGCGGCACCCGAAATAGCCCGAGCCGATTTCCCAGATGATGTCGCCGCCGTGCTTGCGGTGATACCGTGATAAGCCGCCTTCGCCGGTGTCGTGTGCAAAGTCGCCAAGTTTGGCGCCCTTGTTGAGGGACTCGATGGCGTTGGCGCTGAGTGCGCCGAAACTCATGGCCGAGACGTTGAGCAGCGAGCAGCTATAGGGTTGCGTACATTTTGCGCCACCGATGTTAATGCGGAGGCCATTCGGATCAATGTCGCGTGGCTGCATGGAATGGGTGAAATAGACGTAGTGTGTAAAATCGCATCCAATAATGACCCCACCTGAAAGCCTATGTTAACCATTGATTTAATTAGAGAATGCCTCATTTCTGGGGGGTCGCGTTTCGCGTCCAACTGTGACCCCTCTAAAAGATGCAAT
>JAQBZY010000430.1 GCA_027620395.1 Pseudomonadota bacterium | reverse complement strand
GAACTGCCATTCGAAGCGGAACCAAATGTAGACCATGATCGCCAGCATGGCCAAACAGACAGCCATGATGCCGTCCTCGAGCAGCTCGGCCGAAACCTTCGGGCCGACGAATTCGGTGCGGCGGTATTCGATCTTATCGCCGAGCGCTCGCTTGATGGCATCGACGGCGACTTTCTGGGCGTCGTCGCCGCCTTCCTGACGCTGTACCCGGATCAGGACTTCGCGCTTGTCGCCGAACCCCTGCAACTCCAGATCGCCGAGTTTAAGGCGCCCGAGCGACTCGCGCATGGCGCCGATATCAGCCACCCCGGGGGTGCGGACTTCGACGACGATACCGCCCACGAAATCGATGCCGAAGTTGAGGCCCTTGGTGAAAGTCAGGGCAATCGACGTCAGAATCAATGCGGCGGAAAACGCGAAGAAGATAAACCGCCGCCGGATGAAGGCGATGTTGATGTCGGCGGGGATGATGATCAACGGCTTCATGGCATCCTCAGATCGGAATCGTTTGCGGCTTTTTGGCGCGCAGCCAGGCGATGACCATCATGCGAGTGACCATGATCGCCGAGAACATCGAAGTCAGGATGCCGATCGCCAGCGTCACGGCAAAGCCGCGCACCGGTCCCGATCCGAAGGCATAAAGCAGCACCGCCGCGATCAAGGTCGTCAAATTGGAATCGACGATCGTCGTCAAGGCGCGGCTGTAACCGGCGTCGATGGCCGAGATCGGAGTCCTGCCGGCACGTTGCTCCTCGCGGATACGTTCGAAGATCAAGACGTTGGCATCGACCGCCATGCCCATGGTGAGCGCGATGCCGGCGATACCGGGCAGCGTCAGCGTCGCCTGCAAGGCGGTCAGCGATGCGATGATCATCATCATGTTCAGCAAAAGCGCGATGTCGGCATAGACGCCGAACCGGCCATAGGCGACCAGCATGAAGCCGACGACGGCGAGCATGCCGACGATGCTGGCGATCTCGCCCGCCGCGATGGAATCGGCGCCGAGCCCGGGACCGACCGAGCGCTCCTCCAAAAATTTGATCGGTGCCGGCAAGGCACCGGCACGAAGCAATAACGCCAGATCATTGGTATCGCGGGCCGTGAAGTTGCCGCTGATCTGACCGCTGCCGCCGAGAATGGGTTCGCGGATCACCGGCGCCGAGATGATCTTACCATCAAGCACGATGGCGAAGCGGAGTCCGACGCTTTTCTGCGTCACCTGTCCGAACCGCTTGGCGCCGACAGTGTCGAACCGGAAGCTGACCACCGGCTGGCCGGAGCGGCTATCGAAGGACGCCTGGGCGTCGACAAGGTTCTCGCCGGAAACCTCGATCCGCTTTTTCAGAAGCAGTATCCTGGGCTTGCCGTCGGGGCCGAGGTCGCTGACATCGGGAATCAGAACACTGCCCGGCGGCACCCGGCCGGCAGTGGCTTCCTCGGCGGAATTCTGCACATCGACCATCTGGAACGTGAGCCGCGCCGTCTTGCCGATCAATGCCTTGACCCGCTCCGGGTCGTCGATGCCCGGCAATTGCAAAATGATACGATCCGCACCCTGTCGCTGGATCGACGGTTCGCGGACGCCGGTTTCGTCGATGCGACGGCGGATGATTTCGATGGTCTGCTGTACGGCGGCGTTGCGCCGCTCGGTCAATGCCTGCGGCGACAGCGACGCCGTGATTCGGTCGTCCTTGAGCACGGTCTGCGCCTGTGGGTCGATGCCGCGGACCAGCGCTTGCGCCTCGCCGCGCCTGTCGGCATCGGAAATGGTGACCGTCAATTGCCCGTTCGCGACGCCCAAGCCATGATAGCGGATGCCGGCCTTCCTGAGCACGCCGCGGACGGAATCGGTCAAGCCGTCCAGGTACTCGTTCATCACCGACTGAATATCGACCTCGAGCAAAAGATGCGAGCCGCCGCGCAAATCGAGGCCAAGGTTAATGCGTTTCACCGGCACCCAGTCCGGCAATCCGGCGATGGTTTTTTCGTCGACGAAATTAGGCGCCGTGAAAAACACGGCGAACAGGGCGACCAAGGCCACCAGAATCTTCTTCCAGGTCGGAAATTGAACCATTGTGCCTGCCGCCTAACTGCCGGGGGACGAACCGTCGCCCGGTCAGTCCTTACGGTCTTCTTTTTTGTCGCCCTCGGCCGGCGCGTCCGGCTCCGCCGGTGCCGCCGGTGCCGCCGGTGCCGCTGGCTTCGCGCCGCCGCCGAACAGGCTGGCCAGCAATCCGCCGGATTTCTGGCCGCTATCGTTAGCCGCCTTGCCGGCGACCGGCTCAAGCCGGTTGATGACCATGCTGATGGTCGAACGCTGCACCTTGACGCGAACATCGGGCGCGATTTCGACGGTCAGTTCACCCTCGTTGTCGACTTTGGCGACGGTGCCCATGATGCCGCCGCCAGTAATAAGCTTATCGCCACGCCGGATCGTATTGAGCATTTCACGATGCTGTTTCATCTTCTTTTGCTGCGGACGGATCAGCAGAAAGTAAAAAACAACGAAAATCAGGATCAGCGGCAGGAAGGCCTGGATGCTGCTGCCACCGGTGGCGCCAC
>JAQBZY010000429.1 GCA_027620395.1 Pseudomonadota bacterium | reverse complement strand
GCATCGCGGCAGCGAGGACGGCAACGATCTCGCCGAACGCGGTGAGCAGGCGCGTGATCTCACTGCCGCGGCTTCCCGGCAGAACCGCCAGCAGCGGCGCCGACGGCGGAATGCCGTGCCGCGATCTGAAGCCAGTGCCATCGCCACTGCCGGCGCCGCTTTCCAGGATCGAATGACCGACGAAAGTGGCGGTGAGGCCGACGCGTTGGAAGTACGGCGGCTCGAACGGCAACAGGCAGAGAACGTGATCGACGAGGGCGGCAATCTTCCGGGCCCGCCCCGGCCGCCAAGCCCAGACCGACGGCGCCACATAGTGCACCAGAGGAATCCCCTTCCCCTTAAGCCGCTTGGCGACCCGGAAGCAGAAATCGGGAGCGTCGATGGTGACAACTACGTCCGCCCGCCTAGCGGCGACATCCGCCGCCGTCTGTCGGATCCGGCTTAAGATGGTGAGGATGTTCGGTAGCACCTCGGCGATACCCATGACCGTCAGATCCGACATCGGAAACAGAGTTGTCAGACCTTCCGCCGTCATCATCGCGCCACCGACGCCGGCGAATTCAACGCCGCCGCCGGTCTCGGCGCGAAGCGCTGTCATCAGCTTGGCGCCAAGGGCGTCGCCAGACGGCTCGCCGGCGATCAGATATACGAGTAATGGCCGGCTCACTCGGTCACCTCGACGCCGATCACGAACAGGCCAAGCCGGTCGGCTTCGGCAATCGTCTGGGACCGATCGAGAATCAGCGAATTTCCGGCCTCGGCGGCGATACCGGCAAGCCCGGCACGATGCGCCTTGGTGACCGTTTCCGGCCCAATCGCCGGCAGATCGGCGCGGCGTTCCTGTCCCGGTTTCATGGTCTTGGCCAAGACGCCGCCGGGCTGGCCCGGATCGCGGAGCGGAATTCTGTTCAGCATTGCGTCGGTGCCGGACTTATCCTCTCTGGCGATGACGGCGCCGTTTTGGGCGACCGCTGCTTGGCCTTTGTCGGCGATGCCGATGGCGCGGGCGGCGGCGATAGCGGCGTCGATATCGCGCCGGTCCACGTCGGTTGGCTGCATCTGTCCCAGGACGCCCAATGGCGTGACCAATTCCGGCAGCAATTGATCAACACCGACGACGCGGAGGCCTTCAGCCTCGATGGCGCCGATCAAGGCGCTGAGGAGTCCGTCGTCGCCTTTTCCGAAGGCGCCGGTGGTCACCAGGAAACGGATTGCCCAACCGTCCGGCAACAACTGCACGAAGCCAGGGCGGCGTATGTTGCCGACCAAGACGACCTCGCCACAACCAGCGCTCTTAAGCAATTTGATGGTGCGGCCGGCGGCGCCCAAGCGATTGACGGCATGCGGCGAGGCGGCGAAATCGACCGGGTCGGCATGGCCGCTGAAGGCGACGACAAATCTGTCACGGCCCGTCCTTGCACAGTGCTGGTCGATCAAGATCGGCAGCAGCCCGCCGCCGGCCATGATGCCGAGTTTAGGCGGCATCGTCCATGTGCGGTTGGCAGATGCGCCTGGAAGAATCGCGGCGGATGAACTCGACGATCTCCATGACCGGGATGTTTTCGCGAAAATCCTCGACCACATCGTTCAACCGTTCCGACATCGTGCCCTCTTCGGCAAAAATCATGCGGTAGGCCTTGCGCATGTCGTGGATGACTTCGCGTGAAAAATTGCGGCGCTTGAGGCCGATCACATTCAACCCCTGCAGTCGGGCCCGATTGCCGGTCACCATGCCGTAGGGAATGACGTCGTTTTCGACGCCGGTCTTGCCGCCGATCATGGCATGCTTGCCGATGCGGACGAACTGATGCACCGCCGAGAGCCCGCCGACGATGGCCCAAGTCTCGACGGCAACATGGCCGGCGAGCGTGGCGTTGTTGACTAGAATCACATGATCCTCGATCTGGCAATCGTGCGCCACGTGTGCGCCGACCATGAATAGGCAATCGTTACCGATCCGGGTCAGCATGCCGCCCCCCTCGGTGCCTGGGTTTATGGTCACGTGTTCGCGGATGACATTGCGTTCGCCGATGATCAGCTCGGACGGTTCGCCTTTGTATTTCAGATCCTGAGGCTGATGCCCAATCGACGAAAATGGGAATATCCGCGACCCGGCACCGATCTTGGTGCGGCCGGCGACGACGACATGCGACAATAGTTCAACCCCATCGCCGAGTTGAACGTCCGGTCCGACCACCGAATAGGGCCCTATCTTGACGTCGGCACCGAGGCCGGCCTTGCCATCGACGACGGCTGTCGGGTGTATGATGGTCATTGGCGTCATGCCCCCTTATCAACGATCATGGCCGTGAAGACGGCTTCGGCAACCAGGGAATCGCCGACGAAGGCTTCGCCCTTGAATCGCCAAACCCGGCCGCGCCCATGTTGTTTGGCGACGCGAAGCTGGATGGTGTCGCCAGGCAAGACCGGTTTGCGAAAGCGTGCCTGATCGATCGACATGAAATATACCAATTTGTCGGTGGCGCTCCCCCCGATCCCCTCGATGACGACGATCGCCGCCGTTTGCGCCATTGCTTCGACGATCAGGACGCCCGGCATGATCGGG
>JAQBZY010000428.1 GCA_027620395.1 Pseudomonadota bacterium | reverse complement strand
TAGACCATCTTAGGCCAATGTCAAATTGTTTTTGTGCAATGCAACATTTTATTAAACGCGTATAATCAATATGTTACTGAGTAACTTGGCAAATAGATAGACGAAACTTTTGCGAATGCGATGGAAGTGCGCACTTACAGACCCATGCGCCGATATAGCGGACTACATCGGTCAGCCCGCCTTACCCTCGAATTCCGTTCGGCTGCACGAGCCCCGTTAACGCAATGTTATTTCTAACGGGCTAGGCATATGGGCCATCGTAAAAACACCATCGACGTTGCCTACAATGACGTTATATCATTGATTTGGCGTCGGTTAGCCGATTGCGAGCCGGCGAGAGAGGGGGACTACGAATGCAACAACCGCGCGATGCCTGGGAAGAATCCCGACATCCTTCGGGCGGCAAGGTGGGCATCCTCGCCGCCGCTCTCCTGATCCTAACAGTGACGCTTTTCGGCGCCGGACCGGCTGCCGCCAAATACGCCAGTTACGTCGTCGATGCCGACACTGGCGAGGTGCTTCACGGCACCAACGAAAACAGCCGCAATTATCCGGCCTCGCTGACCAAGATGATGACGCTTTATCTGGTCTTCGAACAGCTCAAGGAAAAGCGCTGGACCTTGAAGACGCCGTTGAAGATTTCCCAGCGCGCATCGATCCAGCCGTCATCGAAACTAGGCCTTGCGGCCGGCACGACGATTACCGTCGAGGACGCCATTCTTGCGCTGGCCACCAAGTCCGCCAACGATATCGCGACAGCGGTTGCCGAGAACATCTCCGGCAGCGAGCGTAACTTCGCGCTGAAGATGACCGCCAAGGCACGCTCCCTCGGCATGGCCTCGACGACGTTCCGCAATGCGTCCGGTCTGCCGCATGAGGCGCAGACGTCGACCGCGAAAGACATGGCGACCCTGGCCCAAGCCCTGATACGCAATAATGGGAAATATTACCATTACTTCTCGGTCAAGGAATTCGACTTCAAGGGACAGTCGCACCACAACCACAACAAACTGTTATTGTCCTATGAAGGCGCGGACGGCATCAAGACTGGTTATATTCGAGCGTCCGGATTCAATCTGGTGGCTTCGGCGACCCGCGACGGACGGCGCCTGATCGGCGTCGTGTTCGGCGGCCGTTCGCCCAACCTCCGCAATACCTTGATGACCAAGCTGCTCGACAAGGGTTTCCAGCGTCTGGCCGCGACGCAAGGCTCGGCTCCGGCAATCGCGAAGACGCGGAATGCCGAGCCAACCAGGCAAGTCGCAGTTCTCGATGCCGAACCACTTAATGCTTTCGGTGGCAACTCGAAGGTCCGGCGGAGCGCCGCCAACAGTGACACCTGGGCGGTCCAGGTCGGTGCTTTCAAGACCGTCGATCAGGCCCGCACCGCCGCCGACATAGCCATCAAAGCAGCAGCCAAGCAACTTGATGGCGGCGAAATCCGCATCATCCCGCTCAGAAAAAGAAATGGTAAAATCCTGCACCGCGCCCGCATCGAGGGGATCAGCCGCAAGGACGCCTATCAAACCTGCCGGGTGCTCAAGGATTGCATGGAAATGCGCATGAGCGACGGTACCGAGGTCGCGACGTCTGCGAATTAGGCATCTTTCCGCCGTCCCAGGACTAAGCCGGATTGCCGCGCCGGATCATGGCGATGAATTTTCTTTTGTGCCGATGGCGCCAAGCGTCAAAATCCCAAACGCCCTTCTCAGTCCTCACATTTTTCGCCGGCGCGTATAAGTTTGCCGTCACTTCCTGCTCGCTGTCGATCAACAGTACGTCGATGCTTGCGGTCGTATAGTCCCTGCCCTCGAACCAATCGAGCCGGCGGATATCGCGAAGGGCTAGACCAAACACGACGATTCCGGCGCTGACGTGGCTGGCATCCGGCACCAGCACCGAATAGTCGCTGCCGACAACCGGCGCCGCTCGATAACCATCGGCCAGCGCTTCGGATATGGTGAAGCAGTCGATCGGCCGGCGCAGCACGGCACGTAGTACGTCCATGTCCCTGAGCGTTCCGTAAAAGAAATACGGCGGCACGTTTAATTTTCCTTGGTTAAATAAACCCGTCCGGCGGCGCGATGCCGACGGCGGTCAGATGGCCCGCGACTTCCGCCTTGAGCCGTGCCAACGCGTCCTTGGTGTCGGCCTCGCATCGGATCGAGAGCGCGGCCTGAGTGTTGGATGCCCGGAGCAACCACCAGCCATCGGCGCTTTCAACCCGGACTCCGTCCATGTCGAAAATCTTGACGTCCTTGCGGCCGGCAACGCGGCGCTTGATCTCCTCGACGACGGTGAATTTCCGCTCATCGGCACAATCCAAGCGGATTTCCGGCGTGCTTTCAGTCTTCGGCATGGCGTCCAGCATGTCGGCCAACGTCGCAGGCGACTCAGCGATGATCGACAGCAACCGAATTGCCGCATAGAGGGCGTCATCGTAGCCGTAATAGCGATGCCCGAAAAAGATATGTGCGCTCATCTCACCGGCCAGCGGCGAATGAAGTTCCTTCATCTTGGTTTTGATGTGCGAGTGACCGGCCTTCCACATCACCGGCTCCCCCCCC
>JAQBZY010000427.1 GCA_027620395.1 Pseudomonadota bacterium | reverse complement strand
CCCCTCCCGTGTGAAGGGAGTGCTCTCCCGCTGAGCTACGCGCCCGTCCTGGGCAGCCGGCCCGGCTCGCCCTTGAACGGCCTTTCTATATGCCGCGATCCGGCCCCCGTCAACGCCAGGACGACCCAGGGCGGTGCTTGTTTGAACCCGGCAAAGTCCTTACAAACGAAGCAGATATTCGCATATTCGGGGCCCGATCCGATGTTCGCCGACAAAAGCATCAACAGCCTGTTTCCGACCGCCGTCTTCGCTTTCCAGATCGAAGATGCCGCCGGCTTCAACGCCTATCTTGCGGACGCCGTCAACGCGGTGCGTGCGGAAGAGGGCTGGCACGAGACGGCGTTGGCCGGCAAGTCCGAGACCCTTGAGCATCTGCAAAGCGGCGACATGCTGCATGAACGCGACGATTTCGCCGCTTTTCTGAGGTCGCCCTGGCGGCGTCCCGAGACGTCATGGCGTTCATGCGGTTCCGTTACGCCGACATCTCCATCACCAGCCTGTGGTTCAATGTCTCGAGGCCCGGCTATTCGCACAAGAATCACGTTCATCCGAACAATATACTGAGCGCCGTCTATTATCTCCGGGGCGATGCCGAGGCCGGCGATCTCGTGTTCGACGATCCACGCCCGCAGGCCAATGTTCTGTTGCCGGATGTCACGGAATCGACCGAGTTCAATGCGCACGCCTTCCGCGTCACCCCGAAGCCGGGGCAATTGATCATGTTTCCGTCCTGGCTTGCGCACCGCGTCGCCGTCAATCGGGGCAAAGTCGAGCGGATCAGCATCAGTTACAATGTGATGTTGCGCGGCGATTATGGCTTCGATCGGGCCCATGCCTGAGCGCACCGCCACGAAACAAGGGAGAGACGGATGAACAATGCCCGAGAACTCCACGCGATGTTCCCTGCCGCCGTGCAGATAACCGAGATCGCCGGCGCCGAGCCGCTTAATGTCGAGCTCGTCGCCGAGATCGACCGGATACGCGCCAGCGTGCCTAATTCGCTCCCGGAAGCCTGGAGTTGCAACCTCTACACCACCATCCGCAGCGGCCTGAACCTGTTCGACCGCCCATCGTTTGTTAAGCTTCGCGGCCACATCATGACCGAGGTCGGCGCATTTGCGGCGTCGTATGGCTTCGACAGCCAAAAGTTTCCGCCACGGATCACCGAATGCTGGGTCAACGTCTATGGCCAAGGCGACTCTCAGGAAGCGCACATCCACCAGAACAACGTCATCAGCGGCATTTATTATGTCGCCGCGCCGCCGGGCTGCGGTGAGCTATTGTTCCATTCGCCGCATTCGGATTCGATGCTGGAGCCGCCGCTTAGGGAAGTGAACAACATCAACTTGCCGGTCCGGGCCATGAAGCCCGCCGCCGGCACCATGGTCCTGTTCCGAAGCTGGCTCCGACACAGCGTCAAACCGACGGTCGGCCAAGAAAACCGGATCAGCATCGCCTTCAATCTGACCATGTGAAAGGCCGCCGCTTGCCGCGCCCCAAGAAGCCCAAAGGACCGCGCCGCAAGTCCAGTCCGGGCGGGCTTAGAAAACTACTGGAGTTGGGACTTGCGGCCCGCAAGGCCGGCGAGCTTGGCAAGGCCCGGAGCCTCTTCGAGCAGGCGGCCACACAGTCCCCGAAAGATCCGAACGCGCTGCATCTTCTGGGCGCCGTGCTGACGGAAGGCGGCGACGCCGTTGGCGCATTGCCGTATCTCAAGCGGGCCGCCGGATTGGCCGAACACCCATCGATCCTGATCAATCTCGCTGCCGCCGAACGTGCGGCCGGAAATGCGCAAGCCGCGTTGGCGGCAATGCGCCACGCCGCCGAACTGGCGCCCACCGATGCCGGCGTCCTGTTCCGGCTGGCCCGGCTTAGCTTCGAATGTGGCGACAGCGGCGGCGCCAGAAGCGCCGTCACGGCAATCGACATCAGAGCCATCAATGATGCGCCGTTTCTCGCCGACGTCGCGAAAATGCTTTTGCTGGTCGATCAGCCGACAGCAGCGCTTGCCGCTGCCGCCAGAGCCCGGGCAATCGACGCCTCAGCGCCCGGTATCCTGGATGCCGAGGGTCTCGCCCAGTTGGAACTGGGCCGGACCGAGGAGGCACTTAAAATTCTCCGGGCCGCTGCCGAGGCCAGGCCAAATTTAGTCGAACCCATGATCAATCTCGGCATGGCGTTGGCCGTCGCCGGTCGATTCGAAGACGCGTTGCCGATCCTCGACGTTGCGGTCGAGCGTGACGGCGATCACGCCGACGCCAGGTTCAACCGCGGCCTGGTCCGCCTGGCCCTTGGCGACGATGCCGGCGGTTGGCCCGACTACGCTTGGCGCCTCGGAACCGTTGCGTTTGCCGGACATCGGCCGGCCCGGGCACCGGAATGGGACGGTGGCCCACTAGCCGGAAACTTGGTGATCGAAGGCGAGCAGGGTCTCGGCGATCAGATCATGTTTCTTTCGTGCCTCGGAGACGCAATTACCGCCGCCGGACGGTCAGCCAAGATCGAGGTGTCGATTGATCCTAGACTGGCTGGCTTGGTGACGCGGTCGTTCCCCGAAATCAGCGTCA
>JAQBZY010000426.1 GCA_027620395.1 Pseudomonadota bacterium | reverse complement strand
AAAATTATCGCCGCCGTTAAACGTGGGCACCAAGCGTTAGATTCGTTCCACTAGATCCATCATCGCCTGGGCAAAGTCGCCCGGTCTTTCCGTGGCGGCAAATATCCGCGCGGCGGCGGCGATCTCCGGCTTACCCTTGGGGAGCGGTGTGGTGATTCCGAAAAGCCGGGCCGTCACTCGCTCGATATTGCCGTCGACCGGCATCGCCGGTTGGTCGAAAGCGATGGCGGCAATGGCCGCGGCGGTGTAGGGGCCGATGCCGGGAAGTTCCAGCAGCCCGGCTTCGGTGTCCGGAAATTTGCCGGCCGGGTGGCCGGCGACCGCCTTCGCGCACTTATGCAGATTGCGCGCCCGGGCGTAATAGCCGAGCCCCTGCCAGGCGTGCAGGACATCGTCGAGCGGGGCACCGGCCAGCGCCTTTACGTTTGGCCAGCGTGCCATGAAATTGCCGAAATAAGGGCCGACGGTGGCAACCGTGGTTTGCTGCAACATGATTTCGCTGAGCCAAACGGCATACGGATCGGATTTCCGTCCCGGCGGCGCTCGCCAGGGAAGCCGGCGCCGGTTGCCGTCATACCAGGCGAGGAGCCGCCTCCGGATGCGGCGGATCGTCGCGCTATCGGGCCCCCGGTCCGTTCCTGGGCACGAAGCTTGGTCGTTGCGCTTCGCCATCGGCGATCTCTATCACGATCCTATTATCTGGCCCGGCCATACTTGCCGAGTCATGGATCGCACCCTACCATTCGCGCCGTCGACCGCAAGCGCCCGGCCCCGGCGCCCAGTTGACGATGGAGCGGTAACATGAGCTTCGAGAAATTCGTCAATCCGAGTTCCCGCGACGCCCGCGCGCAAACGCTCGGCCGCGCCGTGCAGCGGCTGACCCGGGGCGCCTTGGATAAGCGTGGCTTCGTCGATGCCGCCATCGTCACCGAGTGGCCGGCCATCGCCGGCGAGTTGATCGGCCGGCATAGCCTGCCGGAGCGGATCATTTTCCCGCGCGACCGCAGCCAAGCCGGGATACTGCACCTGAAGTTGGGGCTTGGCGCGCTGGCCACCGAAATCCAGCATTTCGAACCGGTGCTGCTGGAGCGGATTAACCGTTACTTCGGCTTTCGCGCCGTCGGCTCGATCAAGATCATCCATGGACCGCTGCCGCCGGAGGTGACGCGCCCGGCCCGCGAGTTGCCGCCGATCGACGAAGATATTCGGGCCCGGATCCAGCAGGGCCTTGAAGATGTCGGCGACGAGGAACTAAAGCAGGCACTCGACCGCTTGGGTTCCTCGGTCGCCAGGCGGCGCGCCTTGCCGGTCCGCAGCTGACAAAACGACAAGTTCGATAACAAACGCCAAGTTTGATAACAGGAGACCAGAATGATTTCGAGACGCCTAATCCTTGCCGCCCCTTTGCTGCTTTTGGCGCTTCAGTCGACGCCGGCCTCGGCCGATATCGTGTCGACCAAGGACGCGTTGACCGATCTCGTGTACGGTAAGGCCGACGCGCCGGTGACGATCATCGAATATGCCTCCCTCGGCTGCCCGCACTGCGCCACCTTCCACGAGGAAACGTTTCCGAAAATCAAGGAAGCCTACATCGATACCGGCAAGGTCAGGTTCATCTTCCGCGATTTCCCATTGGGCGCGCCGGCGCTGGCGGCGGCGATGGTTTCCAGATGTGCCGGTCCGAAGCGGCACGGCGGCATGGTCGATCTTCTGTTTTCGAGCCAGCGCAATTGGGCCCGCGCCGAGAATCCGATCGACGCCATCGCCATGGTGGCCAGGATGGGCGGCCTCGGCCCCGACGATGTGCAGGCTTGCATCAAGAACACGGAATTGATGCAGACCCTGCAAGCGCGGGCCAAGGAGGCATCGGACAAAAATGGCATCAATTCGACGCCGTCGTTCCTGGTCAACGGCACACTGATTTCCGGTTCGGTGCCGTTCGAGGAATTTCAAAAGACGATCGAGGCGGCCCTCAAAAAGGCCAAGTAGACGGCCCGATAATAGGCGCCGGAACAGTGGGCTAGGACTTATCCCCAAAGCGGGGCTGAAAAAGAGTCGACTCGTCGGAAATCGCCGCCCTATATTCCCCATATCTTGTGCAGATAGGTCTTTTTGCGCCCATATCTGCGGCTTTTAGGGTATCATGACACCGGCGCGGCCTCGAACTTGGGGGCTGCCCGCAGCAACGGGAGGATTTCGGCCGGTGCTTCACTTCAAACGGCTTCGCTTGAGTGGCTTTAAATCGTTCGTCGAACCGACGGAACTAGCGATCGATTTAGGCCTCACCGGCATCGTCGGCCCGAACG
The DNA here is from genome assembly GCA_027620395.1 of Pseudomonadota bacterium. GTDB lineage: Bacteria > Pseudomonadota > Alphaproteobacteria > Rhodospirillales > Casp-alpha2 > JAQBZY01. The sequence continues at coordinate 273 of JAQBZY010000426.1, read as the reverse complement.
GCTGCGGCAAGTCGAACCTGGTCGAGGCCTTGAAATGGGTTATGGGCGAGACCTCGGCGAAGCAGATGCGCGGCGGCGGCATGGATGACGTGATCTTTTCCGGCACCGCCAACCGGCCGGCCCGCAATGTCGCTGAAGTGGTTCTAATCTTGGATAACGCGGCGCGTGGCGCGCCGGCGCAATTCAACGAGGCGACCGATCTTGAGATCGCCCGGCGTATCGAACGCGAAAAAGGCTCGCTCTACAAAATCAACGGCCAAGACGTCCGAGCCC
>JAQBZY010000425.1 GCA_027620395.1 Pseudomonadota bacterium | reverse complement strand
CGCGACTTGTTTTCTGACGAAGTCGGCGGCCGAGGTCTTGACCATGGGCCCGAGCGTGGTCGCTTCGTCGGTCGGATCGCCGAGGACATAATCCTTGGTTAGGGCGGCCGCCTTCTCGACAAACCCATCGAATAGTTTCCGGTGCACGTAGATGCGCTCGATGCCGCAGCACGACTGCCCCGAATTGAAGAATGCGCCATCGATCAGACCGGCGACGGCGGCATCCAGATCGGCGTCTTCACGGACGTAGCCCGGATCCTTGCCGCCGAGTTCGAGGCCGAGGCCAATAAAACGGCCGGCGGCGGCGCGTTCGATGGCGGCGCCGCCCTCGACCGAGCCGGTGAAGGCGGTGAACTTGATTTCCGGCGCGGCGATGATCCGGCTTGTCTGATCATGTGTCAGATGCAGAAATTGAAAGACGCCCTTTGGCAATCCGGCGGCGGCGAAGGCCGCGCCATAGGCTTCCGCGACCAGGGGCGTCTGCGCCGAGTGCTTGAGGATCACCGGATTGCCGGCCAGCAACGCTGGCACGATGGCGTTGACCGAGGTTAGCCACGGATAGTTCCAAGGCGCGATCACGAACACTGGACCGATGGGGGCGCGGCGGATGAAGCGGGTAAAACCGTCCTTGGCCGGCGCCTGAATGTCGGCAAGAGCTGCCTCGGCGATTCCGGCCATGTGCCGCGCCCGTTCCTCGAAACCGCCGATCTCGCCCGGTGTATAGCGGATCGGGCGGCCCATCTGCCGGGTGATGTCGAGTGCGAGCTCGGCCTTGCGGCCAACCACATGCTTGACGGCACCAAGCACGGCTTGGGTTCGATCTTTAAGCGGCGTCGCGCGCCACGACCTGGCGGCGGCAGCGGCGTCGGCCAAGGCGCCAGCAATGTCGGCGTCCACGGCGTGCGGGCGTTCGCAAACGATTCCGCCATCAATCGGCGAGCGGCAGGTGAAAGTGGAGCTCATGGTGTTTCCGTCAGTTGGAGAATTTTACCGTGGCCTTGGCCCGTTCCAATTTACCCGCCGGCCACTGAGCCGGCTTGGAAGGGGCTTCGTTTGCTGAAACAATTCTCGATCCTTCACCGATCTTATCAATATCGACGCGCCCGGCCTTGGTTTCGACATAGATGCTTTTCCCGGCGAGCAGGGCGACTTCGAACGTGCCGTCGATCATGCCGCCCCAGAAGGTGGTGCCGCGAATGCCGATGGTTGCGCTTTCGGTTTTGACGGTCATCGACGCGTCGGCCAGCTGCATGAGCTTGCCGCTGGAAACCGCGAAGGCCCCCTCGATCATCCGCATCACTGCATTGCCGCCATTGTTATTAACGATGAATTCGAGAACGACGAACTTGCTCCGTTCGCCGAGTTGGACTTTGGAGCCGTCATTCATTTCGAATTCCAGCCGAGCACCTTTTCCGGTCGAAATGATGTCACCGAGTTGGATGCCGCTACCGATGGCGAGAGGCCGTGGTATCGCGTCCTGTAACGCGACCGCTGCTTTTTCGATCCGGGTGACCTTGCCGACGACATCGGAGTCCTGTTGCGCCATGGCGGAGCCAAAAAGCACTGTCAGACACGCCAGACCGATAATCAGTGACCGCACATGGCGCATCGCTGCCTCCCGTTAAATGATCTCGAAGTACCGCTCCAATTGCCAATCGGAGATGTGCCTGCGGTGTTGCCGTTCTTCCCATTCGCGGGTGGCGGCATAATGATCGACGAAGTCGGCCCCGAAAAGATCGCGGGCGACCTTACTTGCCTTCAAGCGTTGCGCCGCGTCCCACAGCGTTACCGGCAATGCGAGACGCTTCGGGAAGGTCTTTTCGTAGGCGTTGCCCTCGATTTTCGGATCTGGATCAAGGCCGGCTTCGATGCCGTGCAGGCCAGAGCCGATGGCGGCCGCCAAGGCTAGGTAGGGATTGCAATCGGCGGCGGCGACGCGAAACTCGACTCGCTGCGATTTTTCCGACCCCTGAATGACGCGAAGCGCGCAGGTCCGGTTGTCGACGCCCCAGGTGGAGTCGGTCGGTGCCCAGAAGCCGGGGATCAGGCGGGTGTAACTGTTGACCGTCGGCGCGATCATGGCCAGGATTTCCGGCATCAACTTCTGTTGTCCGGCGACGAACTGCCGCATGACCTTGCTCATGGTGTCTTCGCCCTTGGCATCATAAAAGACCGGCTTGCCGCCGCTCTTTTTGACCAGCGAGACGTGGATGTGTCCGGATTGTCCGGGCCAATCGGGCGACCACTTGGCCATGAAGGTGGCCATCAGGCCGCGTTTCTGCATCATGATCTTGGTGAAGGTCTTGAACAGCGTCGCCTTGTCGGCCGCGGCCAAGGCGTCGTCGACGGTGATCGCGGCTTCCAGGACGCCTGGCCCGGTTTCTTCGTGCAGGCCCTCGAGCGGCATGTCCATCACCAGGCAGCCGTCCAGAAGATCGCGGTAAAGCTCGCTCTCGACGGTGTTGCGGAGCACCGAATAACCGAAATAGCCGGGCTGGATCGGTTTCAGATTGCGGTAGTTCTTCTCACGGACGCTATCGGGCGTTTCCTCGAACACGAAGAACTCGAACTCGAAACCGGCCA
>JAQBZY010000424.1 GCA_027620395.1 Pseudomonadota bacterium | reverse complement strand
ATCCAGAAGCGTCTTCACCTGCCTCGCTTCCTCGACCACGGCGCGGAGATCGGCACCGGCCATCTGAAGGCCATCGAACGAGACGAAAACCGCCGCCTCGTCGATGGCGGTCGAGAACAGATGGTTTTCCATCGCCCGGTCGTCCTTGAGATAGACCTGCGAGTTGCCGCGCTTGGCCCGATACAGCGGCGGCTGCGCGATGTAGAGATAGCCGCACTCGATCAGTTCCGGCATCTGGCGGAAGAAGAAGGTCAGAAGAAGCGTCCGGATATGGCTGCCGTCGACATCGGCGTCGGTCATGATGATGATCTTGTGGTAGCGGCATTTTTTGACGTCAAAATCGTCGCGGCCGATACTGGTGCCCAATGCCGCGATCAGAGTGCCGATTTCCGATGAACTCAGCATCTTGTCGAAGCGGGCCCGCTCGACGTTGAGGATCTTACCCCGGAGCGGCAGGATCGCCTGATTGGCGCGGTCGCGGCCCTGCTTGGCGGAACCGCCGGCGCTGTCCCCCTCGACGATGAAAAGTTCGCTTTTGGCCGGGTCGCGTTCCTGGCAATCGGCCAGCTTGCCGGGCAGCGAACTGATGTCCAAGGCACCCTTGCGGCGAGTCAGTTCGCGGGCCTTTCGGGCCGCTTCCCGGGCGGCGGCGGCGTCGATGATCTTGCCCAAGACCTTCTTCGCGTCCGTCGGGTGTTCCTCGAACCAGCGATCCAGCCCCTCACTCAATATCCCCTCGACCACCGGACGGACTTCCGACGACACCAGCTTATCCTTGGTCTGCGACGAAAATTTCGGATCCGGGACCTTTATCGAGACGATGCAGGTCAAGCCTTCCCGCGCATCGTCGCCGGTTACGTTGACCTTTTCCTTCTTCGGAACCAGGCCCGACGACATGTAATTGTTGATGGTCCTGGTCAACGCGCCCCGGAAGCCGGCCAGGTGCGTGCCACCGTCGCGCTGCGGAATGTTATTGGTGAAACACAGTGTCGTTTCGTGATAACTGTCGTTCCATTGCAAGGCCAACTCGACGGTGATGCCATCGCGTTCACCGACCACCGAAATCGGCGCCGGCGTCAACGATGCCTTCGAGCGGTCGATGTAATTGACGAACGCGATCAGGCCGCCTTCGTAATGCAGATCGACGTTGACCGCTTCCGGGCTCCGTTCGTCGGTCAACCGAAGATGGACGCCGGAATTCAGGAACGCCAGCTCGCGGAGCCGGTGCTCAAGGGTGGCCAAATCGTAATCCGTCATCGTGAAGGTTTCTTTCGACGCGTGGAACGTGACCTCGGTGCCGGTCAACGGCTTGCCGTCTTCCATAATTGGCGCCGGCCCGACCACTTCTAGGGGCTTCACGGTCTCGCCGTGTTCGAACCGGACGTAATGTTCCTTGCCGCCGCGCCAAATCCGGAGATCAAGCCAGTCGGAAAGCGCGTTGACCACCGAGACGCCGACGCCGTGCAAGCCGCCGGACACCTTATAGGAGTTTTGATCGAATTTTCCGCCGGCGTGCAATTGGGTCATGATCACTTCCGCCGCCGACACGCCTTCCTCGGCGTGGATGTCGACCGGAATGCCGCGACCGTTGTCGGAGACGCTGACGCTACCGTCGCCATTGAGCGTTACCTTGACGAGATCGCAATAGCCGGCCAGCGATTCGTCGATGGCGTTGTCGACCACCTCGTAGACCATGTGGTGCAGGCCCGAGCCATCGTCGGTATCGCCGATGTACATGCCGGGCCGCTTCCTGACGGCGTCCAATCCGCGCAGCACCTTGATCTGTTCGGCGCCGTATTCGAGCGCGCCGTCGGCGGCGGATTGATCGTCGGGGGCGGGGGTCGGGGCTTGATCGCTCATGTCATGTTTGCTTTCGCTCTATCGGTCGTTTCATTCGGCTTCATTGACGGTGGCGTCGGCGATCCGGAAAAACCGGGCCCGGCCACGCATGCCGTCGAACAGTTCAGGATCGGCGCCAGTCATCCAGACCTGGGCGCCGAGACCACAAAGAATATCGAACAGGGCGCCGCGCCGGTTGGCGTCGAGATGCGCCGCGATTTCGTCCAACAGCAGCACCGGCCGGCGCTCGGCGGCGGCTTGCATCCGGGCATGCGCCAGAACCAAGGTAATCATCAACGCTTTCTGCTCGCCGGTTGAACAGAATTCGGCGTCGCGGCCGGTCTCGATCAATCGAACCCGCATGTCGGTGCGGTGCGGGCCGGTCCGAGTCCGGCCGTCGGCAGCGTCGATCGGCCGCTCGGCGGCCAAGCGGGCCCGGAAAGCATCTTCGGCGGCCAGCGCCGGTCCGTGATCGAGCCAGCCCTCAGGCCCGCCGGCAAGGGTAACCTCGGCGCTCGGAAACGGCCACGGCTCGGAATTCGGGTTTCCCTCAAGAAATTTGGCTAGCCGGCCCAGCATCTCGCGCCGAGCCCAGGCGACAGCGATGCCCTTTTCGGCCATGCTTGTTTCCAATGCTTGCAGCCAGCCGGTATCGGCGCCGGCACCGGCCTCGGCCAAAAGCCGGCTGCGTTCCCGCATCGCCTGTTCGTAGGCGCTGACCCGGCCGGCGTGAGCCGGCTCCGCAGCG
>JAQBZY010000423.1 GCA_027620395.1 Pseudomonadota bacterium | reverse complement strand
AAGCCGTACCGCAAATCGGCCCGCATTGTCGGTGACGTGATGGGTAAATATCACCCGCACGGCGACCAGGCGATCTACGACGCCATGGTCCGGATGGCGCAGGACTTCTCGATGCGGCTGCCGTTGATCGACGGGCAGGGCAACTTCGGTTCCATGGACGGCGACCGTGCCGCGGCGATGCGTTATACCGAGGCCCGGTTGGCGCTGTCGGCGCACGAGCTTATCGAAGACATCGACAAGGAAACCGTCGACTTTCGGCCCAACTACGACGAGAGCGTCTTCGAGCCCACGGTCTTGCCGGCCGGGTTTCCGAACTTGTTGGTCAATGGCGCCGGCGGCATCGCCGTCGGCATGGCGACCAATATCCCGCCGCATAATCTTGGCGAGGTGATCGACGCGTGTTGCGCCTACATCGCCAACCCTGAGATCAGCATCGACGAGATTATCGAACGCTACGTGCCGGGTCCGGATTTCCCGACCGGCGGCCTGATCATGGGCAAGCAGGGAATTATATCGGCGTTCAAAACCGGCCGCGGCTCGGTCGTGATGCGTGGCCGCACCTCGTTCGAGGAACTGGCCAAAGGCCGGACCGCGATCATCGTTCACGAGGTGCCGTATCAGGTCAACAAGGCGAGGATGATCGAAACCATCGCCGACGCCGTGCGCGACAAGCGGATCGAAGGTATCTCCGATCTCCGCGACGAGTCCGACCGCCGCGGGGTGCGCGTCGTGATCGAAGTCAAGCGCGATGCCGAGCCGGAAGTGGTCTTGAACCAATTGTTCCGCTTCTCGCCGCTGCAGACCAGCTTTGGCGTCAACATGCTGGCGCTCAATGGCGGCCGGCCGCAGTTGATGAACTTGAAGGAGATCATCGTCGCCTTCGTCGCCTTCCGCGAGGAGGTGATCCGCCGCCGCACCATATTCGAACTCGGCAAGGCCCGAGACCGGGCACACATATTGGCCGGTCTCGCCGTCGCGGTCAGCAACATCGACGACGTGATTGCGATGATTCGGCACGCGCCGGATCCAAGCTCGGCCAGGGAACAATTGATGGCCAAGGATTGGCCGGCCGAGGACGTGACGTCGCTGATCGAGCTTCTGGACGAGCCCGGCCACCGCGTCGTCGACGGCACCTACCGGCTTTCGGAAGCGCAGGCCAAGGCGATCCTGGAACTCCGCTTGCACCGCCTGACCGGGCTCGAACGCGACAAGATCGGCGGCGACCTCAAGGAAATCGGTTCCCAGATCGCCGAGTATCTGGAAATCCTCCGCTCGCGCGAGAAGTCGCTCGGCATCCTGACCGACGAGCTGAAGGCAATCCGCGACAAGTTTGCCAATCCGCGCCGCACGACGCTCGAGGAAGACGCTTACGAGCATGACATCGAGGATCTGATCCAGCGCGAGGACATGGTCGTCACCGTGACCAACGCCGGCTACATCAAGCGGGTGCCGTTGTCGACCTATCGGGCGCAGCATCGTGGCGGCAAGGGCCGCTCCGGGATGGCGACCAGGGACGAGGATTTCGTCAATCAGGTCTACGTCGCCAATACCCACCAGCCGGTGCTGTTCTTCTCGTCGAGCGGCATGGTCTACAAGATGAAGGTTTACAAGCTTCCTATCGGCACGCCGCAGGCGCGCGGCAAGGCGCTGATCAATATTCTGCCGCTCGATCCCGGCGAGACCATCACCACGACGATGACGCTGCCTGAGGACGAGATCAGTTGGAACGATCTATTCGTCATGTTCACCACCGCCGACGGCAATGTCCGGCGCAACCGTTTGTCCGATTTCACCAACGTGATGGCGAACGGCAAGATCGCCATGAAATTGGGCGACGGCGATGCGTTGGTCCGGGTCAGGACCTGCTCCGAGGACGACGACGTTCTATTGTCGACGGCGGCAGGCAAATGCATCCGCTTTTCCGTCACCGATGTCCGGGTCTTTTCCGGCCGCACCTCGGTCGGCGTGCGCGGCGTCAGGCTGCGCGGCAAGGACAAGGTCATCGCGATGTCGGTCCTCAAGCATTTCGAGGTCGAGACCGAGACCCGGGACGAGTATCTGCAGGCCGAACACGCGGCAAGGCGGCTCAAGGGCGCCGATTACACTGACCGCGCCGAGGACAAGGCGAGGGACGAGGAACTGGCGGCCCGCCTCGCCGAGCCCGCTTTCGCCGACATGGTGGCACGCGAGGAGTTCGTCTTGACCGTCACCGAGGACGGCTACGGCAAGCGGACGTCGTCCTACGAGTACCGGATATCGGGGCGTGGCGGGCAGGGCATCACGGCGATCGCGCTGGAGCGGGGAGATGAGCCGGAGACCCGGGTTGTGGCGTCGTTCCCGGTACTCGACACCGATCAGGTGGTGATGGTCACCAATGGTGGGCAGATCATCCGCTGCCCGATCGGATCCGTATCCGTGGTCGGCCGAACTGCCAGGGGCGTGCGGTTGTTCCACGTCGGCGACGGCGAAAGCGTGGTCTCTGTCTCAAGATTGCGCGAGACCGAAGACGGCGAGGACGGCGAAGGCGATGAAGACGAAGCGTCCGGCATGGATGACGCCCAACCGCCGGCGGCGGACGACGCGCCGGCCTCGGA
>JAQBZY010000422.1 GCA_027620395.1 Pseudomonadota bacterium | reverse complement strand
CTGAGGAGCGGCGTAGCCGCGTCTCGAAGGATGAAACAATAAGTCATTCTTTATGCAGATTGGTATAAAACCCTCATCCTTCGAGACGACGTCCCTCATGAAGTCCGCTTCGGCGGAACTTCGACGCCGTCATTCCAGACGTCCGCAGGGCGTTCTTGAATCCGCTGCTTGACGAGTACCCCCTGGGACAGGTCCGGGGCAGGCCGCGGACGAGCCCGGGGTGACGGTTGGATGATGAGATGAACCGACCGCTAACGAACGTCTCCGTGCGCGAAGTGGGCGACACGCCGATGATGAGGCAATGCCGCGTTAGAGCTGATGCACGATGATCGCCGTGCCGAGGGCTTCCTCCGCCGAAATGACGATTCGCCCGGCGTCTTCGATCAACCGCACGCCGCGCCCTTCCAGGAAATCCCGCGTCTTCCCTAAATCCGGCGCCACCATGCCGATCGCGGCAACGTAGGGAAGCGACGGCGGCCTTGCATCCGGCACATATTCCGAAAGGCGATCCTGCATAACGAAAATCACGCCGCCGCGCGCGCAGGCGATCCGCGCGGCGCCGTCCGAGATTTCAGGCGTGATGCCGAGCAGCCGTCCGATCCGTCTAGCCGATTCAGCCGGATCGTCGACGCAGACGACGGCGCCCAGGAGCCCGGTGATCCCGTTCTCCTTCGGCATATAGCGGCGTTGCCACATGTGCTCCGGCGTCAAGTGCTTCAACAGTTGCATGCGGCCTTCCGGAAAGGCGTCGAAGCCGGTGCGGATCACACTGAAGGCAACTTCGGCCGGAGACCCGTTCTCGGCCTCGACCTCACGGCGGAGATTGACTATCGGCTGCAGCGGAATGCCGGCGGCCTCGATCCGCGCATGGGCGGCAACGGGGTCGTCGATTCCGAATGCCAAAAGATGCACACCTTCGTAGCGGGCGAGGGCGGTGCGGAAATTTTGTGTCAGCGGATTGTCAATCCCCTTCACGTCGGTCAGCAGCTCGACGTAGCCTGTCTCTAGCATCAGCAGCCGATTGGCGGTGCCCTGCGGTGTGTGAGCGCCTGTCCGGGCGTCCCGGTTGCCGTGTACCGAGAACGGCGTCAGGAGAAATCCGAGCCGTTCCGATACCGCCGCGGCGTGCGCCATGTCGGCGACCATCCAGGCGCAATGATCAAAGAAGACCTCGCCGGCGCCGGCCAATTGTCTTGTCTCGAAGTGGAAATTCCGCATGGCCAGCCTCCCGGCGATTGACGCGGAAGCTTGGCAGCGACGGCCGATACGGTCAACGGCGGCGCATCAAGTGGAAATGGCGTCCAATCGTTCCCGCACCGCAGCCAGGCCTTGACCCGGACTGTCGAGCGAAAGCGGGTCGATGGTTTTCGGCATGCTCCGGCGTACCGCCTTCCAATCGGCGGCATCGAGGTTTTTCTCGGCGGCTGGAAAGAACACCACCTCTTCCATCTGCATGTGCCGGCGGGTGAAATCGATGTATTCCTTGGCGATCCCGGCGAACCATTCTCTGGGCAGCGAGGCATCGCTTAGGATATTGACCAGCGCGGCATGAAAGCGGCGCGTCAACGCCGCCAGCCGATGGTGTTCCATGACCAGATCGCCGATCGAAAGTTCGATCTCCGGCAATTTGGCGCGCAAGCGCTTTAGGACCAGATTCTCGGTCGGATGATGCACCAGATCCGGATAGGTGAGGGCATATTCGACAATCGCGCCGACCAGCTCGTAATCGGGCCGATTGCCTTCCAAAAAAATTTCAACTTCGTCCTCGATCAAACGCAGCAGACCGGCCGTTCTGACATGATCCTCGCGAAGACCTGCGATGATATCGCTCATGACGGCCTCCATTCCAATTCAACGAAAGACTATCGAAACCAACTGGCCCTGGCCTTGATTTAGATCATGGCCGCTCAGGTGAGTTTTCCATGAAATCTCGATGCCGGCCTCAGCCTTGACGATCCGGGCTTCCGTTGTCGCGGTCGTAATCAAATGCCGTGTCTTCCTCGAGATAACTGACGTCGTGCACGACGACCTGCTCGGGTCCGATCAGAACAACGGCGTAAGCCGGAAGCTCGCGGCTGGCCGTCAAGGGCGCGTCCCGTCCGAAGTCGGGGTGCACCTGATGCGCCGTCGCCTTGACGGTCGAAAACGGAATGCCGCGCCAGCTTCCGTGGCAACTTCGGTGCATGTGCCCGAAAAAGATATGACGGGGCAGGCGGTATTTCGCGAGAACATTAAACAATCCGTCGGCGTCACCCAATCGAATCGCATCGAGACCGGCAATACCGCTGATGATCGGCGCGTGGTGCAGCAATAAAAATATTTCTCTATCCGCCGTTTCGGCAAGCCGGGCATCGAGCCAGGCAAGGCGCGCTTCGTCCAACATGCCGCCGTGGCTGCCTTCGACCAAGCTATCCAGGGCGATGAAGCGGCCGGCGTCAGTATCCAGAACGAACTGCACATAGCCGTCCCGATCCGCCACCGCCGGCAGCCCGGCCAAAAATGCGGCCCGGTTGTCGTGATTGCCGATCAGCGGATGCCAGGGAATGACCAGCCCGTCCAATGCACTTCGGACCCGGCCGTAGGCCTCGGGTTCTCCCCAGTGCGCC
>JAQBZY010000421.1 GCA_027620395.1 Pseudomonadota bacterium | reverse complement strand
CCTTCAACAGAGAATCTCAAAATATGAATCGCTTCAGGTGTTTATCCCGTTAAGTCGGGTACTGTGGACCCCGGAACAAGTCCGGGGTGACGATGGGTAAGAGAGCGTACCGAAGGATGGAGGTTAGACGAAAGGATTCTTTCTGGACCGCGTCACGATCCGGATCGGCACGCCGTCGAGTCCGAAGCTGTCCCGGAGCCCGTTCATCAGATAGCGGAGATAGCTCTCGGGCAATTTCACCGCCGTTGAGGAAAACAGGGCGAACGTCGGCGGTCTGCTCTTTATCTGAGTCGCGTAGCGGATGGTGAGGCGACGTCCGTGCGTCCCCATCGGCGGCGGATGGCCTTCCAGCATCGCCGTCATCCAGCGGTTGAGCGCGCCGGTCGGAACCCGCGAATTCCAGATTTCGAAGATCCGATCGACCTGCGGCATGAGTCGGTCAACGCCGTGCCCGGTCAGCGCCGAGAAGCTCACCACCGGCACGCCCCGCACCTGCTGCAACGAGGTTTGCAAGCGGTCGCGGATGAGGCCGAGCGTGGCGTTCTTGTCCGTTACCGCGTCCCACTTGTTGACGGCGACAACGAGTGCCCGACCTTCGTCGACGACGTTTCGGGCGATCGTCAGATCCTGCTTTTCAAACGGTTGCAGAGCGTCGATAACCAACACCACCACCTGCGCGTATTGAATCGCGCGCGCGGTATCGGCGGCCGACAGGCTTTCCAGTTTCTCACCGACCCGGCCCTTGCGCCTGAGCCCGGCGGTATCGATCAGCTTAATCTTGCGTCCTTGCCATTCCCACTCGCTGGCGATGGCGTCCCGGGTGATGCCGGCCTCGGGTCCGGTCAGCATCCGGTCCTGACCTAAAAGTCGGTTGACCAGCGTCGATTTGCCGACGTTGGGGCGGCCGACGATGGCGAGTTGCAGCGGCCGGTCGGCGATCACGGCATCGTCGGCTTCCTCACCACTGTCGACAAAGCCATCGATATCGCCGCCGCCGGCGGCTTTTTCGCGCGCCCGAGCCGCTTCTGCGAACGGCAACAACGCCTCGTAAAGCTCGTCCAGGCCCTGGCCGTGCTCCGCCGAAAGCGCGATTGGCTCACCGATGCCGAGCGCGTAGGCGTCCAATCTGCCGGCCTCGCCCTGGTTGCCCTCGCATTTGTTGACGCCGAGGATCACCGGAACATTTTGCGCCCGAAGCCAATTCGCGAAGTGGGTATCGGTCGGCGTCACGCCGGCCCGGCCGTCGATCAGCAAAAGCGCCACATCGGCGCCGGCGACGGCTTGCTCGGTCTGGCGGCGCATCCGCGCTTGGAGACTGTCATCGAAGATGTCCTCAAGGCCGGCGGTATCGAAAATACGAAACGAAAGATCGGCCAACGACGCGTCGCCCTCGCGGCGGTCGCGGGTAACGCCCGGGGTGTCGTCGACAATCGCCAGCCGCTTGCCGACCAAGCGGTTGAATAACGTCGATTTGCCGACATTGGGACGGCCGATGACGGCGACGGTGAAACTCATTGATTGGCTCCAAGAGGCGACGGACCGATGTCCGTGCCCTTCACTTCGTCACCTGTAGGCGACGAGTTCCGCGTCGTTGGCAAGGAAGTATACCGAGCCAGCGGCGACGATCGGTGGCACCGACACGCCATCGGGCATTTCGACCTGGCCAAGGATGCGGCCGTCATAGGGCGATAGGGCCAAGGCTTCGCCGCTCGACCCGGCGACGATCAGACGGTCCGAGGTCAGCACCGGCCCGGTCCAAATGATCGGCTTGTCGCGCTTCTTGGCGTCCTTGTATCTGGGCAGTCCCGTGACCCACAAGACCTGCCCGTCGTCGCGGTTGACGCAGATCATCTCCATGTCGTTGGTCAGCGTATAGATGTAGTCGCCGGCAACCCAGGGACTTTCCTGGCCGCCAATTTCGCGCTGCCAAAGCCGCCGCCCGGTGCGCAGATCAATGGCGGCCATCACGCCGGCATGTGAAATAGCGATCACGCGGCCACGGTCGATCACGGGACGGCCGCGGATTTGCGCCAGCGACGACACCACATCGGTACGCCGGATGCCGACAAGATTGTCCTGCCAAAGCACTTTGCCGGTATCGGCCTTGAGCGCGAAAATCTCGCCGGACGTATAGGGCACGACGACAATGCCGCTATCCACCGCCGGGCTGGCGCTGCCCAGGAGCGCCGCCGATTCAGGCGCACCGTTATGGGTCCACAGCGTCGAGCCGTCCTGGGCGTTCAGCGCCACCAGCTTGTTGTCGATGGTCAGCGCGAACACGATGCCGCCGCGGACCGTCGGCGCGGCGCGCATCGGCGCATCCACTTTTTGTTTCCAAAGCACCTTTCCATTGCCGGCGTCGACGGCAATGACGACAGCGAACCCGGTGGCGACGAAAATGCGACCCTGTTCGAAGGCGATGCCGCCGCCGACATGCCCGGAATCGTCATCGGGTTCCAAATCGACCCGCCAGATACGCTTGCCGGTGTCGGCTTCGTAAGCCGATACCCGGGTTTTGGTATCCATGGCGAAGACATGCTTGTCGGCGACGATCGGCGTGCCGACGAAGCGGACTTTCTTGCTGGCGCCGGTGCCGCTATCGACGCTCCAAGCCTGCTTCAAGTTTTCG
>JAQBZY010000420.1 GCA_027620395.1 Pseudomonadota bacterium | reverse complement strand
CAGATTCGCACAGACAATCATCAATGGGAATCCCAAAAAGGACTCCTATGTTAGGCGGATACCACTAGCGGTGGTCACTTGCGGCGCTTGCCGGCGCCCCGACCGGTGCCGGGCTTACGGCCGAGGCCGATCTTCTTAGCCAGCGAGCTCCGCTGCTTGGCATAGTTCGGCGCCACCATCGGATAGCCGGGGGCGAGGCCCCAACGCTCCCGGTACTGTTCGGGCGAGAGACCGTAGGATGTCCGTAGATGGCGCTTCAGCATCTTCAGCTTCTTGCCGTCCTCGAGGCAGACGATGTAGTCAGGAAATATCGACTTTTTGACCGGCACCGCCGGTGTCGGCGGCTCGGGCGCGACGCCATGCGCGTCTAACGCCGCCAGCGCCTGATAGACGTCGCGGATCATTGCCGTCAGATCGCCGGGCGCCACGGTATTATTGCTGGCGTGCGCGGCGACGATATCCGCCGTCAGTTCCAGAAGTTCGATTCGCGTTTGTTGTTCGGTCATAATCAAAAGAGTCCCTTGCCTTGCTCTTCAACAATCAAAATAATGCGATTGCAAATCATGCAATACATTACATTTATAAAAAGCATCGGATTTTTGCGCAAGGATTAAGCCGGGCGATGGCCGAGACCACTGATTCGAGCAATAAAATCAACGACCCGATCAGGCATTTCATCGACATCACCTCGCTGATCTGTCCGATGACCTTCGTGCGCACCAAATTAATGCTCGAAAAGCTTGAATTGGGCGACGTTTTACATATCCGGCTCAAGGGCCCCGAACCGCTGCTGAACGTGCCCAGATCGCTCCGCGAGCACGGTCACGAAATCCTGACAATCGAACAAGAAACCCCCGGCGGCGCCGACGGCGTGCACTTGCTGACGGTCCGCAAGGCGGCCAGCTGAGGGAGTCAGCGTCAGCTGCTTTTCGGCATCGTTACGTCTGGCGGCCTCAAATACAATGGCGACGGCGGATGTTCCGCGGCCCGCGACAGCAGGGGCTGGGCCAATTCCGCAAGCCCGACCGCGTCCGGAATTTCCGCACCCGCGACCCGGATCAATTCGATATCCGGACGCGCCGCCACGAGGACTTTCATGGCCGCCTCTTGGGCGTCGCCGGCGATTGCCAAACGGCGTGCGCCGTCGGGCAGCAATCTCGGCAGATATTCAGGCATCAGCGCTTCGCCAGGCGTCAACGGGCGCCCCTGATCGTTGAATGCCTGCGCATAAAGATCGGCGCGTTTGCTATCGATACCAACCAGGATTGGCAGGCCTGAGACCTGTCCGCCGCGCCGGACCTGCCAAGCCAGAACATCGAACGTCGAAATGCCGAGGCAGGGAATGCCGAACGCCAACGCCAATCCTCTGGCCGCGGCGAGCCCGATCCGTAGACCGGTGAACGCGCCGGGCCCACGGGTCACGGCAATCGCCGCCGGTTGTCGTGGGCACGATTGCAATATCCGTTCGATCATCGGCGCCAATGCTTCCGACTGGCCGCGCGCCATCCTGGCGCTTTCGCTGGCGATGACGCTGGCGCCGTCGACCGCGGCGACCGAACAGCCGGTGGTGGCGGTATCCAGGGCCAGGATCAACGGCATCGGCGGCGCCTCATTCGAACACGACATGGCGGAGCATGATCACATACATGGCGACCACCACCGACGACAAAAGAAGGAGCGGCAGGTTCCAGCGCCACCCGATGACGTGGCTGGGCAGGTTGAGCACCCGGGACATGAACAGCGTCGTCGCCGAAAACGGCGAGCCCATGGTCGACAGGCCCCAGACGCCGAGCATGGCCAGCGCCATCACCTCCGGCGCCACGCCGACGACGTCCGGCGGCATCACCTCGCCGATGATGAAGACGACGATCACCGGATGCAGGCCGAGGATTCCAAGACCGATCATCGCCGCAATCAAGCCCGCGATCACGGCATCGCCACCGACGCCGGCAGTGGCCAGCCAGGCGCCGACCGTCTCCGGCGGCACCACTTGCGAAATACCGACCCCGCACAGGCTGGCGGCGACGAAGGCAACCGTTTCGTTGCGAAGTTGCGGCAGCGTCCGGAAGATTCGCCCGGCGAGTTCCAGGGCGCCGTCGGCGCCGGCTTTAGCACCAGCCGGCGCCGCTTGGACGTAGGCCCAGGCCAGCGCGAACGGTGGCGCGACTAGGCCAAGCGCGATCGGGATCGACAGACCTACCGCCTCGTGCAGAACGGCGACCAACCCGATTAATTGCACCAGCAGCACCGCGACCCGGCCGATTACCGCCGGCGCCAAGGGATTGTCTGGCATTGGATCCCCTTTCGGTATCGGCGCCCGAAGCACTATCCGGTCGTAGCTCCAGCCGCAGATCAGCATCAGCATCGACATCAGAATTCCATAGGGCGCGATTTCGCTCCATTTGACGCCCGGGACGGCGACCAGGATAACGGCGACGCTGACGTAAAACGGCCCCCACGCCGAGGCGACCGAAAAACCGTGCGTCATGGCAATCGAAAGCCGCCGCCTAAGCCGTTGATCGCGTTGCTCGGCAGCCATCGGGATCAGCAGGCTCATCGCCGCGAGATTGAGCACCGCACCCAGGAAATGCACGCTGAGCCACAGGATCGGATAGCGCCGTCCGGGCGGCTGG
>JAQBZY010000419.1 GCA_027620395.1 Pseudomonadota bacterium | reverse complement strand
TCTGCTCGATCTGACACGGGCCCTTGAAATCATGTTCGAAAATCCGGATGCAATCGCGGATTGGGCAACGGGCGGAAAAATTCTCGACGGCGCCAAGTCCCGCATGGCCTAAGTCCGTTGGCCCTGGATTTGTTCGCGAAGCGCCTTGATCTGTTCGTCGATTGAGGGCGCGTTCGGATTGATGTCGCGGACCTTTTCGAGAATCGGCAGCGCCGCTTTATCCTTGCCGATTTCTTGGTAGATCATGGCCAGCCCGGAAAGGGCGCCAAAATGACGCGGCTCGAGGGCCAGTGTCCGTTGGATATCGAGCACCGAGCGGGCAAAATTACCGACCATATAATCGACAGTTGCGCGGCGGTTCCAGCCCTCGGCGAATTCCAGCGCCATTTCGACTAAGACATCGAACTCGCTGATTGCGGCACTAAGATCGCCGGCTTCCATCTGTGCAACGCCGCGGAGAAGCCGGATCGACGCGGCGTGGTTTTCGACATACGACCAGCGGCGCCAGATTTCCGTCACGTAGGGTTCGGCCTCGGCTTCCGATCGTGCCAACCTCAGGGCATCGAATAGCGATGGCAGCAACGGATCGTTCTGATCCGCCGTGGCAATCCCCGGCGTCAGATAGGCCGTCGAAAGCAACAGCAGTGCCGCTATGATGCGATAATTCATCACTCAACCACGTCCCGTGCGGCGCCGAACTAACCAACGTGATTTTAACGGCACTCATATCGGCCGCGAAAGCCGTTCGCCGTCACGATATCGTGAGAATGAGTTGCATGGTGCCGATGTCCGCACCCGTCAGAGATGGTCAAGTTCCGGAGGAACCGGACCACCGGTGGCCCAATCGAGAAGTTCGACCGTGTGCACGATTTTCGGATCGTCGGCATCGGTCAAACCGTTGGCGATCTGCATCAGACATCCGATGTTGCCGGTGGCAATGACATCGGCCTCGAGCACACGGAGGTGACCGGCCTTTCTTTCCTGCAATTGTCTGGCAATTTCCGGCTGCATGATGTTGTAGGTGCCGGCCGAGCCGCAGCAAAGGTGCGATTCAGCCGGCTCGCAGACCTCGAATCCGGCCTTTCGCAACAGCGCGACCGGCTCGGCCTTCAGCTTTTGTCCGTGCTGCATCGAACAGGCCGAATGATAGGCAACACGGATACGCTTGTCAGTTTCGAGCTTGGGCGCGACGTCGAGCCCAGTCATGACCTCCGTCACGTCCTTCGCCAATCCGCCGTATCGCTTGGCCCGATCGGCCCAGGCGGAATCCAGGCGCAGCATCCAACCGTAGTCCTTGACGGTGGTGCCGCATCCGGACGCATTGATGACGATGGCGTCGATGCCTCCGGATTCCCGCTCGACCCGCTCCCAGGCGGCGATATTGCGCTTGGCGGCGGCATGCGCGTCGTCCTCGCGGCCCATGTGATGCACCAACGCACCGCAACAGCCGGCGCCGTTGGCGATGACGACCTCGCAACCATGTCGGGTCAAGACACGTACCGTCGCCTCGTTGATCGAGCTTCTGAGAACCTGCTGCGCGCAGCCCGACATCAAAACGACGCGGGCTTGGCGTTCGCCAATGGCCTTGAAGATTTGCGGCCGGTCAACGTCCGCGGGCGGCGCGATTTTATCCGGCGCCAACGCCAGCATGGCGCCGAGGCGCCCGGGGAAAAAGCGCCGAAAGGGCCGCGCCATGGCGGCGCCAATCAAGGCCAGCCGGAAAACCGCCGGACACGGTAGGACAAGCGCCAACAGGCGGCGCATCAGGCGATCCGCAAGCGGACGCCGGTAAGTCTTTTCGATCAGCACACGGGCGTGGTCGATCAGGTGCATGTAATCGACGCCGGACGGACAGGTCGTGGTGCAGGCCAAGCACGACAGGCAGCGGTCGAGGTGTTTGGTCAGCGACGCACTCGCCGGCCGACCGGTCTCAAGCGTCTGCTTGATCTGATAAATGCGGCCGCGCGGACTGTCGAGTTCATCGCCCAGAAGCACATAGGTCGGGCATGTCGCAGTGCAAAAGCCGCAATGCACGCACTTTCTGAGAATCTCGTTGGCCGCCTCGATGTCGGGATCGGCGAGTTGGGCGAGGGAGAAATTAGTTTGCATGGATCGCAGCCATTAGATGCCCTCGTACATCCGGCCCGGATTGAGCACGCCATTGGGGTCGAAGCCGTCCTTGATCCCCTTGACGACGGTCGCGGTGGCGCCTTCCAACGGCTGGAACACCGCCACCCTGGCTCTGACGTCACGGCCGGCGCGGACCAATGTTGCATGGCCGCCGGCGACTCCGACAAATTTTCGGACCGTCGCAGCGCCGGCATCGGTCAACGGCGCCAAGGCAAGCCAGATCAGCCCGCCACCCCAATCGTAAAAGACCTCGCCTCGACACTCTTCGAGGATCGCGAAGGCGGTTTTCGAGCCCGCGGAAGGCGGCACCGACAGCCGCCAGACATTCGGGACTTTTTCCTGCCCGACGAACGGCCGGACATCGCGGATTTCCCGCCAAAACATGCGGGAGTTCCGGCTGTGCAGTTCCTCGGCCTCACCAAAGGACTGAAGTTCGGCCCTAAGCGCCCACATGCGATGTTCGACCGATGCGGCCGTCCCCTCGAGGCGAAGCGCCGTGATCCCGC
>JAQBZY010000418.1 GCA_027620395.1 Pseudomonadota bacterium | reverse complement strand
ACGGAGTTTCGGGCTGAATTCGCGGCCGTTCCGGCGGTCGCGCGGAGATCGACGCATGCCGCCTTCGCGGCGGCGGAATGACAATCACATCACAAGGGAGGTTTCCATGAGCGATACGGACTGGGTAAAGGGCATACCCTCGACCATGACGGCGATTTCCGCGGCGCATTTCGCCTTGCTCGAGGCCAACATGGCTTTGCCCCTGCGCGGAATCGAGGAGGCGGGCTACTACAATCGGATCAGGTTGATCGACGCGGCGGTCCTCGAGCTTTCGGCCGGAAAGTGGCTGTACAATCGGGCGACCGGTGAATGCGCCGACTACGCCGCCAGGACGTCGTCTGCGGACGATCTGACGGCTGCGCGCAGACATCTGGCGGAGGCCGAGCGACTGGCGGATGCGAGCCATCGGCCGGCGCCTGCCGGGATCGCTGAAGCCGCCGCGCAAGCGGGCCGTCTGTCGAGCGAAGGCAGGGAAATTCTGCACTATTGCGGCGTGCCGATCGCTCCGTCGATCTGTCCCATCGTCATCCTCCGTTGTTATTCGGCCTGCAATAGTGACCCCCTGAGCCGGGGGATCGGCGTCCAAAATTGACCCCCTATAGATTGGCTGTTGCGCTGCCTGCTTTGTCATGAAGCAGGTGGTCGGGGATGCTGATCGTGGAGACGATTGCGCGGATACGGCGCGAGCACTTCATCAAGGGCAAGACGATCAAGGAGATCGCCCGTGACCTGAAGGTGTCGCGGAACACGGTCCGGAAGGTGCTGAGATCCGGAGAGACTTCGTTCGAGTATGAGCGTCAGGTGCAGCCGCGGCCCAAGCTTGGACGATGGGCGGCGGAACTCGATGAACTGCTGGCGGCGAACGCAGCCAAATCCGCGCGCGAACAACTGACGCTGATCCGGATCTTCGAAGAGTTGCGCGGACGCGGCTATGACGGCGGCTACGATGCCGTGCGGCGTTACGCCAGGCGCTGGAGCAAGGAGCGCGGGCAATCGACGGCGGCGGCCTATGTCCCGCTGAGTTTTGCGCCAGGAGAAGCCTATCAGTTCGACTGGAGCCACGAGATCGTTCTCCTCAACGGCGTGACGGTACTCGTGAAGGTCGCCCACGTCCGGCTGTGTCATAGCCGCATGCTGTTCGTGCGCGCCTATCCGCGCGAGACGCAGGAGATGGTGTTCGACGCCCACGACCGGGCGTTCGCACTGTTCAAGGGCACCTGCAGTCGCGGCATCTACGACAACATGAAGACGGCGGTGGAGACGATCTTCGTCGGCAAGGATCGCCGCTACAATCGCCGCTTCCTGCAGATGTGCAGCCACTATCTCGTCGACCCGGTCGCCTGCACGCCGGCGTCGGGCTGGGAGAAGGGCCAGGTGGAGAACCAGGTCGGGTTGGTCCGGGAACGCTTCTTCACGCCGCGGCTGCGGTTCAAAAAGCTGGACGAACTCAACGCCTGGCTGCTCGACAAATGCATCGCCTACGCCAAGGCGCATCGGCATCCGGAGCTGTCCGATCAGACGATCTGGGATGTGTTCGAAGCCGAACGGCCGAAGCTCGTTCCCTATGCCGGTCGGTTCGACGGATTCCATGCGGTGCCGGCATCGGTCTCCAAAACCTGCCTGGTGCGCTTCGACAATAACAAATACTCGGTCGCGGCCAGCGCCGTCGGACGTCCGGTCGAGGTTCAAGCCTATGCCGACCGTATCGTCATCCGTCAGGATGGACGGATCGTTGCGGAGCATCCGCGGTCGTTCGGACGCGGCGAGACGACCTACGATCCCTGGCACTACGTGCCGGTGCTCGCGCGCAAACCCGGGGCCTTGCGTAACGGCGCACCCTTCAAGGACTGGGTGCTGCCGGCCGCGATCGAACGGATCCGGCGCAGGCTCGCCAGCACCGACGACGGCAATCGACAGATGGTCGACATCCTCAATGCGGTGCTGACTGACGGTTTGTCGGCGGTCGAAGCCGCCTGCGCCGAGGCGCTTGGTCACGGCGTCCATTCCGCTGACGTCGTTCTCAACATCCTGGCTCGCCAACGCGAACCCGCTGCACCGGCCAACATCATGACGCCGGCGGCACTGACGCTCCGCCATGCGCCGATCGCCGATTGCGCCCGCTACGACAACCTCCGGAGGACCATCTGATGGAACGAACCCAAATCTTCGACCTCATGGGCGAGCTCAAACTCTACGGCATGAGGGCTGCCTTCGACGAGATCATGGCGACGGCCGTCAAGCGCCAGCACGAACCTCAGCGCATCGTCGGCGACCTGCTCAGCGCCGAGATCAACGAGAAGCAGGCGCGGTCGATCAAGTACCAGCTCACCATCGCCAAGCTGCCGTTGGCCAAGGATCTCGACGACTTCCAGTTCGAAGGCACGCCGATCAATCAGACGCTCGTCAACGATCTCGCCGTCGGCGGCTTCATCGCCCAGCAGCGCAACGTCGTGCTCGTCGGCGGCACCGGCACGGGCAAAACCCACCTGGCCATCGCAATCGCCAGAAGCTGCATCCGATCCGGCGCCCGCGGTCGCTTCTACAACGTGGTCGACCTCGTCAACCGCCTCGAGATCGAGACCCGTAACGGACGTCAGGGCCGGCTTGCCGAACATCTGACCCGGATGGGCTTCATCGTGCTGGACGAACTCGGATAT
>JAQBZY010000417.1 GCA_027620395.1 Pseudomonadota bacterium | reverse complement strand
CCGGGCATATCTGGACGGGCTTTACGCGGCGACGGCGAAACCGACCTTTATCGACCGTTGGATGACATTGCTTCATCCGGCCCGCGCCGACGCTTTGCAAGATATCGCCGGCGCGCCGATCGAGGCCCGCCAACAAGCGCTTGAGTTTGCTTCGGTCAAACATTCGATTGGAAACCTTAAGACGTTTCCGTTCATCCGCGAGAGGATCGAAGACGGGCGGTTGCGGCTCCGTGGTGCCTATTTCGACATCGCCGACGGTCGGTTACTGGCACTCGATCCAGAGGACGGCACCTTCGGGCCTTTGACGTGAACAACGGACACGCAGCGGCCCGTCCATCGATAGGAGAGCCGACATGACCGCGAAATTCGAAAAGGTCACCTTCCAAGGCGCCCTTGGCGACGCCTTGGCGGCGCGCCTCGACCGGCCCATGGGCAAGCCGAAGGCGTATGCGCTGTTCGCGCACTGCTTCACATGCACCAAGGACATCTTCGCCGCTAGCCGCATCGCCGAGGGCCTGACGGCGAACGGCATCGCCGTGCTGCGATTTGATTTCACCGGCCTCGGCGCCAGCGAGGGCGAATTCGCCAACACCAACTTTTCGTCCAATGTCGGCGATCTGGTCGCGGCCGCCGATTACATGCGCCAGTAGCATGCCGCGCCGGCGATCCTGATCGGGCATTCGCTGGGTGGTGCCGCCGTGCTGGCGGCGGCGGGTAAGATTCCGGAGGCGGTCGCCGTCTGCACCATCGGCGCGCCGGCTGACCCGGCCCATGTGCAACACAACTTTCACGGCGATCTGGAAAAGATCGAGGCCGAGGGCATCGCCGAGGTAACGTTGGTCGGCCGTCCGTTCACCATCAAGAAGCAGTTCCTGGACGATATCCGTTCCCAGAAACTTGCCGGCGACATCGCGCAGCTTCGAAAAGCCTTGCTGATCTTTCATTCGCCGATTGACAACATCGTCAGCATCGACAACGCGCAGCAAATCTATATTGCCGCCAAACATCCGAAGAGTTTCGTGTCGCTCGATACCGCCGATCACATTCTATCGAAGCGTGCCGACGCCGTTTATGTTGCCGAGGTGATATCGGCGTGGGCCGCGCGTTACATCGGTTCGACCGCCGACGATGACGCCGGATCGGCGGAAGAGGGAACGGTCGTGGTCGAGGAGACGGGCCAGGGCAAATTCGCCAATCGCGTGCTGATCGGTGGCCGGCACCGCCTGCGCGCCGATGAACCGGCGAAAGTCGGCGGCGATGACACCGGGCCGACGCCTTACGATTTTTTGTTGGCGGCCTTGGGCACCTGCAAATCCATGACCATGCGCATGTATGCCGAACGAAAGAGCATCGCGTTATCCCGTGCCCAGGTGACGCTGAAGCACCAGAAAATCCACGCCGACGACTGCGCCGGCTGCGAGACCAAGGACGGTATGATCGACGAGATCGAGGTATCGATTCATCTCGACGGCGATCTGACACCCGAGCAGCGCCAACGCATTTTCGAAATCGCCGACCGCTGTCCGGTGCATCACACGCTGACGCACGAGATCAAGATCGCGTCTAAACTGGCGGAGTGAGGCCGGCCGCCGAAATAGACCCCGGAACAAGTCGGGGGATCCATTCTTCAAGCCCAAAGCCTGCCGGTTGCGCCGAGCAAGACCGAGATCGCACCCAAGGCCGAGTTGGCGGCCACGATCTTCCGAATCGTTTCCAGATGCGGCCTGGCCTTGTCCCATTCGCCGGCGTCGACGGCGGCGCGGAAAGCCGCATAGGGCTTCATGTATAAATAGATGAAAAGCCCGATCATCAGCCAGCCGGTGCCGTGCATCCAGTGGATGTGCAGCCCGGCGCCACGGAAGCCGCCGTAATCCATCATCACCTGCCAATAGCCACTCGACGGCAGGGCGATGGCGGCCACCCAAACGGCTGGAAAGAATCGTGCAAAGACCCGGTTCCAGAGCTTCAAGCGCTCCGGCGGCAGCTCGATGCCTGGTACCGTCGGGCGCAGGATGAATAGCGCGAAGAACATGCCGCCGACCCAGAAGGTGGAGGCGATGGCGTGAATGCCGAGCATCAGGGTCGAGATCATGCGGCGTTCCTTTCAATGTCTCGCGCCAATTCGGCGGCGAGCAATTCCACTTCCTGGGCGGCGGCGCCCGAGGGCTCATACTCGGTGACGCCCATGCCTTCCATCATCGCCGCCGCGAAGGCGACCCGATTACCGAGCGAGGCCGCCGATACCGGTATGTCTTTCTCGGCCAGCATGGCTTGCACCGTCTCGACCAGCCGGCTCCGGGGCGGCATCCGGTTGAGCACGATCCTGATTACCGCGCCTTGTGCCGTCGCGAAGTCGACGGTCGGCGCCGTCGCCCAAACATCCATCGGGCTCGGCTGCACCGGCACGATCACCAGCGACGCCGCGCGGATCGCGTTCTTGGTCTCGGTCTCGGCGTGCGGCGGACAGTCGATCAAGACAACGTCATAGGCATTCTTGAGCCGGTCGAGTTCGGTCCCGACGCGCCAGCCGGAAACGTCGCTCAGGTGAATGGGGGGTAGGGGTCGAATGATGGCGACGCGGATCGCATGCCATCCGGAAAGACTCGATTGCGGATCGATGTCCATCAGCGCGACCCGGCGCTTGGGCGCCCAGGCGGCGGCGAGCTGCGCG
>JAQBZY010000416.1 GCA_027620395.1 Pseudomonadota bacterium | reverse complement strand
TTATATTCCGGAGACTGGAAGCATCCTACATGTTGTGGGTATGGGCGTTAAGCGGATAGGCACGAAATGAACCATCCGGGCGCCGCCCGCCGCCAGATCGATGATCGGCGCGCTTCATCCGGCCAGCGGTTCCAGATTTTCCAGTCGAAAAACCGCACCCGCGCATCGCCGACACGTCGTCCGGCCGGAAGCGTGCGGCTCGAAACATGATCGACGCCGCACAAATTCACCAGCGCCTGTTGGTCGCCGTACCATTGCCTGAAGGCCTCATCCATCCGGCCGACGTCGCGGAGGCAGGCGTCGAAGAACCCGGCTGCCGCCAGCCGCCCCGGCGCCGGCACGAACAGAACACCGGCATTGATCGGGTGGCGGAGCGTGCGGTCGGGATGCCAGGTCAAACCAACATCGTAGGCCGGGAAGACGAACGGCTCGTCAATCTTGCCGACGATCAGGATATCGGGATCGAGCAGCAATATGTCGCACTTGATATCGGCGGCGAGGCAGCATCGCGCCAGGACTGTACTTTCTCGGCTATCAAGCCCGGTTGACCCGGGTCGAAACGCATCAACTGAACCTCCGGCAATGGTAATTTCGCCCGCCTTGGCGTCGTCAGAAATACCGGCGATGGTGGCAACGTAAAGGCGCCGGACCGCGTCAACAAATCGAACTGTTCCAAAAATTCGGCCACCTGATCGGGATTGTCGGGCGGCGAAAAGAAGGATATGAGATTCAGAGCCATGCCGATCTTTCCATCCGCCGTTTATCACGGTGTCGCCGCATTCCGTATATTACGGAGCTACCGCGGCACTGCAATCCGAAATCGAACGATGAGTCGCTAGAATGGGTAAAAGCCTTAATATTCCGGTCCTGTTCGGCCTCGAAATCACGGCGGCCGTATTGGTGCTGGCCATTGTGGCCGCCATTCTATGCCACCGCGTCGACCGCAGGCCGAGGGAATTGGGCGAGGTCCGGATGCTGCCCTACCGCGGTCTCAAATACGGCGCCATGGCGGCCTCGATCATCATGCCGGTGCAGTTGGCGACGCATCTTTTGGCGATGCTGACGCCCGGTTAAGCAACTAACCCGCCGACGTCATGTCGGCCAGTTCGGCCCGCCACAGCACGGCGTGGGAACAATCACGGTAGTCGTCGAAATACGGCCCGCCGATGGTGAAGTGCAGATTGGCCGGATCGTCGATCGGATCGTTGTAGTCGACCAGATGATTCCACCGCAGCGGCAATTCCCCGATCAAGCCGTCGTCCTTGAGCCATTTGAACTGGTGCAATTCCAGCCCCGATGCCGTGTTGACGTAGTCCGGCGTCAAGGCGCGGCAGCGGGCGTTATTGAACAGCATCACGCTCGACCAGTTCTTCTTCTGGTACTTGGTCTGCGGCTGGCCGAGAAATTTCCGATCTTCCTCCGGCACGTGATCGTGCTTGCAGACCATGACCGCGTAAGCATCGTTCCGGAGCGCCCACAGCCTGGCGATGTCATCCAAGACCAGCATGTCGCAGTCCATGAAGATCGACCAGCCGTCGAAATCGCAGAGATACGGCGTCAAAAACCTGGAAAACGAAAATTCCGTCGATTGCAGGGGATGCCGCTCGCGCCACATTAAAGGACCGAGTGAGCCGAGCATCAGCGGCGTGATCGAGGCTGGTTGGCTGGAGCGGCGCGAAATGGAATGCGAGAGGACGTGATAGGCGACCTTCTCACGGCTGTCGAAGCCGATGAATATTCTAATCATGCCGATCCCCCGTTGTGTTGCACAACCCAGGCCGGCAAAGCCGCCGCCGCCCGATCGATGATGCTGTCCCATTCGCCCGGACGCTGCATCCGGAACTGGCGAGCGTTGCTATACCAGGGCACGTCGGCGCGGTCCAGGAACCACGGCCAATAAGGCGAGTGGGACTGCAAAATCCAGGTCTCAACGCCGAGCGCGGCGGCGATATGCGCAGACGTGTTGGAAACTTGCAGCACCAGATCGAGACAAGAGATTTGCGCAATCTGCCCTTCGAGTTCGACCAATGGATCAAGGTCGGGCCAGTCGTGCACGCGAATGCCAGTCGCCGCTTGCAAATCGGCGATTTCTTCCGCGCGATGGCCATATTGCAAATTGACGAAGATGCATCCGGGGGTCCGAAGGATCGGTAAAAACCGCTGTAGTGCCGCGGTCCGCTTGGCCTGACTGGCACCGTAGCCGCCGCCGCGCCAGGCGATGCCGATTTTCCGCCCAGGCCCAAGGTCGTCGATCCTCCGCCGCCAATCGGCCTGCAACGCCGGGTCGGCTCGATAAACCGGCATGTCCGACTTTCTGAAGTCCTCGAACGACTGGCGGAACAGTGCCGGCAAAAGACTCGCCGGCAATTCAGCGGCGAACTTGGGGTACTTGCCGTCGGCCTCGGGAGGCAATCGCGGGATCACCTGGACCGCCGGAAATGTTCTTTGCATCAAGGCAACCAGCCGCGGGTTCACCTCGAGAATGATCTGGCCGCCTTGCAATCGATCGCCGGCGTCCGGCAGGCAGGTAGAAAACAGGATTTCATCGCCGGGGCCTTGCTCGCTTCGGATCAACAAGTTTCCCTTCGGTATCGGCTGGCCCCGCCAGCGGGGTCCGCGCAACGGACGCAATCCGGGATCGGCTTGGAATTGTGCCCAGTGATAGTCGAAAT
>JAQBZY010000415.1 GCA_027620395.1 Pseudomonadota bacterium | reverse complement strand
CTGCTGAAACAACAAGCAGTTGGACGACCAAGCCATGCACGTTGCGGCTATCCAGGTCTGAAACGGCGGTTCGAGGGGTCATCGCCCGCGCCACATCCTCCCGGAGTTTGGCACCTGCCCCTTCGGCACTGACGGCAAGTCCAACACCGCCTGCAAGCGCCGCCAGCCTGACCGAAACCGTCCCGCCACGCGGCAGGCATTCGTTTGCGATCAGCACCAGATTGAGCAATAGGCGGCCAAGCACGACGGTGAAACCGGCGCCCGGCGATTGGTCCTCGGCCGGCCAATCCAAAGCCACTTGGCCGGCGCCAAAATAATTGATCGCAAGGGTCCGTAACGCGCGGAGGTCTGCGCCATCCCGGCCAGCCCCGCCGGCGCCGAAGGCGACACGGAAAAATGCCAACCGGTTGGCCAACTCGGCACCGCTGCCGATGGCCAGGTGCAAGGCGGCATCGTCCAATGTATCGCCGTCTGTCAGAAGTTCGAGCCCGGCATTGACCGCCCCGGCCGATCCGACCAGGTCATGGCAAATTCGCGAACACAGTAATTGCGCCAACCTTAGATCGTCTTCCGTACCCGTCATCGCGCCATCGCCCTTATTGTCCAATCAATCCCGGCTCCCGTACTTCCGCTCTATGTGCGCAATAATTTCAATTCGGTCCAGGGGAATCCGGTTGCGCGGCCCGGCGCCGGACACGTCAAGCGTCGACAGCGCGGCGCAGGATATCGTCAGCAAGCCGTTGCACAAGATCGGAACCGTCTCCGGCGTCCGAGAAATTTTTCGTCCGCGCCGCCACCTCGGCCCGGATATCGGCCCGGTCAACGGGAAACTGCCGCAACATCACGGTCAGAACCGCCTCCATCGCCAGAACATGCGCCGCCATGTTTTCATTGTCCTGGCGCTGGCGAACCGCCGCTTCGCCCAAGGCCGACATGCCGTTGGCCACGGCGCCAAGCGCGTTCTGCAAGGCGCCGATCTGGGTCAGCAGTTCTATCAGGCCTTCGGTATCCCGAGTGCCGGCGCCAATGGCCGTTTCCGGGTCGTTAGCTTGGTTTGACATGCCGTCCTCCTGAAATCAGTTGCGGCCGCTGGCAAACCGTAACCGCATCGTCTGTCAGAGGCCAGCCCGTCATTCCCAAACCTCGGCAACTCTTGCACCTTTCCGGTTGTGCCCTTAAGTATGATCTGGCGGTCGCCAAACCGCATGAATCAGGAAGGAAACAGCCGTCATGAAATCCGTTGTGATCGGGGGCATTGCCGCCATTGTCATCGCCATCGTCGCCGGAGCGGTACTCGGCAGCATGAACCAGTCGTCCGGCGCGGCCTATTCGAGCAGCAGCACCCGCCGTTAACCGGCGCAGCCCATCAGGCGCGACAAAACTAACTTCGGAGGCAGCAAAAAGGGCGACCTTTCGGCCGCCCTTCGCTTGAGAAATGATACCCGGACGCTATTCGGCCGGCATGCCCTTTTCTCGGGCCTCGACTTCGGCCACCCAGAGCGAATGGTGCTCCTTGGCCCAGTTCAAATCGACCTTTCCGGAGCCGACGGCGTCGAACGCCCCCTCCATGCCGATCGAGCCGATATAGATATGAGCGATGATGACGACGATCATCACCAGCGCCATGGCCGAGTGCCAGATCACCGAAATCTGTGTTTCCTGCAATGGCGTCAGCGTCGTCGGCAACGCGAAGCCGAGTTTGTTGATGAGCGCGAACGTCCCGGCCCAGGGCTGGATTTCGAACGGCATTAACAACGCCAGACCGGAAATCGACAACGAACCGCCACCAAGAACCACCAGCCAGAAGATGATCTTCTGGCCGGCGTTGAAGCGCGGCGCCGCCGGGTGGACCCCCTTCGATAACAGCCCGCCACCGATCGCCAGCCACTTGATGTCGCCGGTATTCGGAATGTTGTGGCGCACCCAGAGCACAAACATCAAAACGATCCCCAACATGAACGGGAAGGCGATGAAATCGTGTGCGATCTTGCCGAAATAGGTCAGCGTTCCAAACGCGCCCTTGCCGATGATCGCCGGCAGGAAATGCTTGCCGTAGAGAATGTTCAGACCAGACACGGCCAGGACGATGAAACTAACCGCCGTCAGCCAGTGCGCGAAACGTTCAAGCGCGTTGAAGCGCTCGATCGTGCGGCCCTGCGGGTCCGGTCCGTGATCAATCCAGATCCGGCCACGCAGCAGATAAAACAGAACCAAAACGCCGATGATGGCGGCGAGCCCATAGTATCCATAGGTCGTCAGCGGACCATTCTTGAATGCCAGCCAAGCGTCACCGTCGCGTTGTACCAACTGCCCAGCCTTCTTGTCCGGAATTGACACGTTGCCGCGGATGCCATCTTTGTTGATGCTCTTCCACATATCCGAATTTGACAGGTTGCCCCTTACATTACCCGGGACAGCACCTTGACTCTGGGCGGCTGCCTGCTGAGCACCCAACAGCGCCACACCTGTCGTGCCGACACCCAAGGCAACGACAACGACCGCAGCCACTGCAATCGCGACAAGTCGGCAGCGAATATCTTGCAACTTCATTGCGATGCACTCCATTCCCAACTGCGCCGCAGCCCCGGCCACGCAAGCCATCCGGCTGATATTGTTTTTCGAAGCGCCAGAATCGGCGGCTCTATGTTTTATGATAACAAACATGCGGCACTTGCGGC
>JAQBZY010000414.1 GCA_027620395.1 Pseudomonadota bacterium | reverse complement strand
TTCGCACAGACAATCATCAATGGGAATCCCAAAAAGGACTCCTATGTTAGGCGGATACCACTAGATCAGTGCGCCATCAACATCGGAATTTCCGCATGCCCGAGCAGGTGCTTGGTGACGCCGCCGAGGATGAGCTGACGCATCCGGCTATGGGTGTAGGCGCCAGATACCAACAGATCGGCACCGAAGTCGCGGCATTCATCCAGCAACCTGGGCGCCACCGACCCGGCCGGTGCCTCGAACACCCGGGTGTCGGGCGAGATGCCGTGCCAGCGCAGATAAGCCGCAAGTTCGGGGCCACGGGCGCCGGAGGTCCGGAAACTATCTGCCGTCAGCACCAGCACGGCTTCGGCCTGTTCCAGGAGCTTGACGGCCGATTGCACGGCCCTGGCCGACTGCACGCTGCCGTTCCATGAAATCGCGATCCGCCGCGCTGCTTTGGTTTCCTGCTGCGGCACCACGAGAACCGGCCGTCCGCTTTCGAAAATCGCCGCATTCAACGTCATCGGCGTCAAAACGTCATCGGTTTCGCCGGGCCGCCCGATGACGATCAGATCGCTAAGCCGGCCGAGCCGGGCCACCACTTCATCCTCGCGGCCAGTCTCGACCCGCCATGCTACGCTGGCACGCCGTTCGTCGCCAACCGGTTCGTCGGCAATCGGCAAGCCATGCTTGGCGACGCTGGCATCGAATACCACCTGGGCCCGCTTCAATCGCTCATCGCTTTCTTTTTCGGCGATCGAGATCATGTCTTCGACCATGGCGAACGACATCCCCTCGCCAAAAAGCGGAATCGATTCCTTGGCCTCGGTCTTGACGTGCAAAACCTCCAGATGACTGTTCAAATCCTTGGCGATATTGTAGGCGGCGTCGAGAACGAGCCGGTTTTCCAGAATGCCGCTGATCGGGCAAAGAATCTTGTTGGCCATGTCTAGCCTCCTTCCCTCAAGAACCGTCGGAGCTGCACGCACTCCGTTCTAAAATCGGCATCCATGATGCGCCTAAACGTCAAAAACAGCAAAGGCTCTATGCGGAAATCGCCAGCTTAGCGGCGGCGAGGGTTGCGTCCTTGCTGCCGGTACTGTCGACCCGGTGCCAGTCGATCCGGCCCAGGTCGAACTGCTGCTGGCGTTCCGCCACCTCCGCCGTGGCGTCGGAAATATTGTTGACCCGGCTGGCGATGCGGCCGAGGCGAACCTCGAGCGACGCGTCGACCCAAAGACCGATAAATGGCACCCCGGCCTTGGACGCTAATTTCTCGGCGCTCAATCGCTGATCGGGTTTGGCGAAAACCGCGTCAATGACGACGGATTGACCGGTATCGAGGATCGCCAACGCTTGATCGGCAACGGCGGCGTAGGTCCGCTCGGTCATGTCGGTGCCGTAGCCGTCGGCACCGAGGCGCCGATCCAAACCGATGCCGGCGATCCGCTTGCGGACCGCGTCGGTTCGCACCACCCTGGCCCCCGGCGCCAGACCGACGAACGGTGCGATTTCCCTGGACAACCGCGACTTACCCGACCCGGATAACCCGCCGACCGCGATCAGAACCGGCGCCGGCCGCTTAAAAAAGTCGCCGGCAAGTTCAAGATAGTGACGGGCCCGTTGCATCTCTTGGCCCGACGCGGCCACGTCGCCGATTGTATTGGCCGCCGCGGCACCAACATGAGCGCGTATTTG
Source organism: Pseudomonadota bacterium (assembly GCA_027620395.1). GTDB lineage: Bacteria > Pseudomonadota > Alphaproteobacteria > Rhodospirillales > Casp-alpha2 > JAQBZY01. Next base: position 1,001 of record JAQBZY010000414.1, on the reverse strand, counting down.
CGCCCGCATGCTCTGGAGTACCGGCAACAATCGGAACGCGTCGGCACCGTCGCCGCCCTGATCCAGATAACGGTTGAGCACGAACGATGCGAGGCGCCGGTGAGCGCGAGACTGCAAATCCATCAGCAGAAACGCCAGATCGTAGAGCGTGTCGATGACCGAAAAATCCTCGGAAAACTCAATCGCATCGAACAACGTCGGATTGCCGTCGACGAGACAAATATTACGAAGATGCAAATCGCCGTGACACTCCCGGACCATGCCACGATGGCGCCGGGCATCGAGCAAGTCGCCGATGGCATCGAGTTCGTCATTGGTCTTAGAAGTCACTCTCGCGACGATGCCCGGATCGAAGCAATCGGCCGGCAAGGCAGCAAACGATCGCATATTATTTTCGGCGATGGCCCGAAGACCGGCGGCACCGCCCCGGTCCAGCCTGACCGGCGCGTTGACGTGAAAGCTGGCGATTTCATCGGCGAGCCGCTCCATCATCGGCCGGCGGAGACCGCGCCCCTGATCGGCCAAGCGGTCGAACAGGCTCGCCTCGTCAAAGCGCTGCATCTCGACCAGCCATTCCACCGCCGGCCCTGTCCCATCGATGGCGAGACCGCCGGACCGTTCCCGGGTCACGGCGACGGCGCGCAGATAAATGCTAGGCGCGGTGCGTCGATTGATCTCGACTTCGCGTTCGCAGGCTGCCTTGCGCCCAGCCAGTGTCGTGAAATCGAGGAACGGAAATTTGACGGCGCGCTTCATCTTGTAGACCGTGCCGCCGGCCAGGAAGACGATCGACACATGCGTCTCGATCCGTTTCACCGGCTCAGCGATGCCGTGCGTCGCCGGATCGGCGAGAAAACCGCAAACTTCGCTTTCTGGCAGGATCGCCATCACCGGAATTTGACGCGATGTTCCTCGACGCCTTCCGGATCCTCATGGATGATGACTTCGGCATTCGGAAAAGCGTCGATTAGTTCCTGTTCGACGGTTTCCGAGATGACGTG
>JAQBZY010000413.1 GCA_027620395.1 Pseudomonadota bacterium | reverse complement strand
ATGCCCGTTGATCGAACTCGACCCGCCAAGGGTCTTGCCGCGCGGCATCTTGATCGGCCGCCCGCCAGTCCAGTGCGTCGGCTCGGTCTGATACAGCCAATTCACGTTGGGATCGGTGATGGTCATCAGAAAGCCGGCCGGAATATGAATGAACGGGCTCCAATCCGGCGGCCCGGCTTCCAGCACACAGACGGTGACGCCCTCGTCCTCGCTCAACCGGTTGGCCAGCACGCTCCCGGCCGACCCGGCGCCGACGATGACGCAATCGAATGTGTCCAACGGAACCCCCTGCGAACCGGCATTTAAGGCCGGCAATTCCGATCCTTCAACAAGGATCATAAACAAAGGATTGCATTCAGGTCACGGCGCTTGGCCATGAACCCGGGCCGACAACTTGTCGTAGAGCCTAGCCGCCCGGTTTCAATGGCCCGCCGGCTCCCCCGGCAAGACAACCGGTGCATTCTGGTAGCGCAGCCTTTGCACACCAATGCCAAGTGCGACGACAGCGAGCCAAACCAACCGGCTTTGGTATCGGTCGTTTGGATTGGACAACGCCCCGCAAACGAAGGCATTGCCCAGCAGCGCCACGATAACCAAGACGGACATTGCAAGCGCCATCCGCTCGCGCCGGCGGTAGGCGACGATGGCTACTCCGATCAGCGCAAGCTGGGCCAACGCCATCGCCGGAAAATGTATGGCGTTGATGGCCTTGAAGCCGATGCCGGCGGCGCTCTTTTGCCTCGACGCGAGCCACGCTTGGTAATCGCGCAGGTAATGTTTTCTAAGTACTTTGCCGAGCAGAAAATCAACCCCGCGCAGAATGCCGTCTCCGGTCGAAAACCGGATCAACTGCTGAAATGATAAGCGCACCGCCGCCTTCAGATGTAACAAAGGATAGTCGCGCAGCGTCTTTTCGACAATTCTACGGGCTTCCGGGCGCATCTTTTCCCAACTGCCATAAACATGATACGGCGCGCCGGCGTCGACCCATAGAAACGAGTTGGCCGTCGGCGGCAATTCGCCGCTCCATTTGCAGAGCTTGTATTCGTCGCCGCGCCGGCAGTTGTCGTCGAGGAAACGCTGCGCAATACCGTCCTCGACCAATCGTCCGAGCCAAAGCACGTATGATGGCTGGGTGACGAATGGGCGCCCGACGGCCGCCCAATGCACCATGGCGGTAAGTGCGACGCCGGCGACAAGCGCCAAAGCCGGCACCATCGGGCGCGGGCGTAAATCGCCGGCATGACGCCGAAGCAACCAATTGGCGGCAACAATGAAGGCCAGCAGGCCGCCCCCGATCGCCATGTGCGACGTATGCAGACTGACAGCCAGCGCCAGGGTCGCCGCCAGTGCCGTTCGGCGGACAGCGCTTAATCGGTCGGCGGCGAATGTGAGAGCAATCACGGCGAGGACCACGGGGCCGGTCATCGCATCGGCCATGATTTGTCCGACAACCCAAGGCAAACCGCTCAACAAGGCCAATGGCAACGTCAACAACGCAAGCAGGCGCGGCGCCCGTTCGGCCACGAAAACGCTCAGCGTTTCATGGAGCACGTAGGTGACGATGGCCGCCTGCACGATAACGACGGTCCAAAGCGTCCCGGTCAGGCGGGCAATTTTCAGAAAGGCCCCGTAAGGCGCCGTCCGATACGGCGGCAAATTCCATGAAAACGACAGTTCAATATAATCCGGACTATCCCAAAAATAAAACGGGCTGCCGTTCCAGATCGCCACCGACAGGAATGCCAACAACGCAAAGACAATCGCCAGTGTACTTTCAATTTGAGGCCGCATGGATGTTTCGAACCTGATGTTGGCCGGAGACGACATTGAAAAAGATGTTATCGGCGAACGGGCCACTACATCAAGGAGGTCATCAACAAGACGCTGATGCCCAACATTGAAATCGGGGGCTAATGGCGTAACGCGACCATCGCCAAGGAGGGAACCGTGCCGGCTTCGCCCGGCATCGAGACGTAGGGCGCTGTCTGCTCGACGATCTCGAGGCCGGGATCGGCGGCCAGCGCGCTGCCGAGACCCTGCTCCCAAAGCGTCGTCTTGACCGTCAGCACGATCACCCCGCCGGGGCGGGTGATGCGGGCAAGTTCCGGCAAGCCCTCGGCGCCGACGTGACCGGTGGTGAATACGCCGGTTGAGATCACGGCCGTGAACGCGCCGTCGGCAAAGGGCAGCGCGGTCCCAAGCGCCAGATGGTGCAGGCGGGCATAACTGCCCTTTCGGCGGGCAATGGCCAGCATCCCATCCGAAATATCCAACCCCTCCACCGGCGCGAAGCCCAATATGCCCAACCAGTCGCCGAGCAGGCCGGTGCCGCAGCCGGCGTCCAGCACCGGACCGGCGCCATGCGGCGCATGGCGGGCGAGCAGGGCGAGGCCGACGGCGGGATGACGGTAGCCGGCGCGGGCCATCTCGGCATCGTAGGTTTCCGCCCAGCCATCGTAGACGGCGGCCACCTGGTCTGGGGCCTTGGCGTCATAGACCCGGCCTAGATGTCCTTCGTGCTCTCCCAAGGCCATGATCCGCGTTCCATTGGTTGGCGATGCGTCGCCATGGGGCAGATCCGCCCCCAGGCGATGTCGACATTAGGGTAGAAATCGTTCGGTTGGGAAGGCCCGATCGGGCCTTCATTCCGCCGATGCCGCCTCCAGACGCGGTCTTGCGGC
>JAQBZY010000412.1 GCA_027620395.1 Pseudomonadota bacterium | reverse complement strand
CGCCCAATGCTGGGCGGCAAGACCGGCCAGCGCCTTGGCGCCAAGCTCTTCGAGGTCCTGGTAGGCGACGTTGACAAAATATTCGGCGACGAATGCCAGTGGCGGCTTGCTCTTTCCCCTGCTCGACTTGGACGCGCTCATGGCTGCCTGGATCAGTCGTTGGACGCGCTCTGATTCCGTTTTCATCGGCATGGCGGATGTTCCCCACTAATGGTTCGGCCAAATTCTCCAATCTACCGTCGGATTTGCGCCCCTAGGCTACCGCATCGCGGAAATTCTTGGAAGCATTCGAATTCCGCACCTGGCGGCGCCGGAACTCGGTCGGACCATGGTCGTCGTCGGGGATAGCGCGTCAACTTGCGAGATCGATGCGCAATCCGGCTCCCTCGTTGAGGGCCCGTTCGTAGACCACGGCGGCAGCGGCGACATCTTGAACGGCGACACCGGTCGAATCGAACACCACCGTCTCACCAGGATCGATACGGCCCGGCTTCAGGCCGGCAATGACTTGACCGAGTTCCGCGCGGACATCCGCAACGGCCATGGCGCCGGCATCAATCGCATGCCTTAGATCGCCGATTTCGGCACATTGAGAGGTCACGTCGGTGATCACGGCGCTGGCCGCCAGCAGCGCCGGTGCTATTTCATTCTTTTCCGGATTGTCGGCACCGACGGCGGCGATGAAGGTGCCGGGCGCGACGTCGCCAGGACCGAGAATAGGCGCTCCGGATGTCGTGCAAGTGACGACGATTTGGCTTTGCGCCAAGCATTGCCGGAGTTCAGCCGGCGCCGGCCGGGCGTCGATTCCGAGTTCGGCGGCCATGGCGGCGGCGAGGCGCCCTGCCCGCCCGATGTCGAGATCGGCGACGAAAAGCCGCCGTAGTGGCCGAACCAGATGCAGGGCGTGGATTTGCGCCGCCGCCTGTAAGCCGCAACCGATCAGCATCGCCGTTTCGGCGTTTGCGCCAGCCAGGTGTTTCGCCGCCACCGCCGTCGCCGCGGCGGTTCTCTGCGCGGTTAGCGACATCGAGTCCATGACCGCCAGCGGCCGGCCGTTGGTGCCATCCAAAAGGACCAGCACACCTTGGATTGTCGGCAGTTGGCGTTGCGCTGGATTATCGGGAAAATTAGCGTTGGTCTTGGCGACGAAATAGAGCCGCCCAAGCGGCAACCCCGCCGCCTTGATGTGAAATGCTCCGCCTGGTGCGTGCACGCTCAACACACCCGGATGCAGGCTTCGGCCTTCCGCAAGTAGGCGAAACGCGGCCTCGACTGCCTCGATGCATGCCGCCGGGTCGAGCAGTCTGGTAACGTCGCTTTGCGACAGGACCAAAGTCCCGCCAGCGCGGTCAATTGAATCGGATCTGGTTGGATTGGGGGTTGAATTCGCGGCCATGGTCTTCCCTCACGCCTCAAACGGGGTGACGGCAGAACTTGGACGCGGCGCGTCTTGGGTTGACCGGGCGTCTGCTTCAGGCCCGACGCCCCGTTCTAGCACCGGCTTCGGACAGCGTCGAGAATGTTTTGATGCTCAGAACCTGGCCGAGATCGCGATGGCGCCGAAACGGTCGCCTTCCCGCTGACCTTCGAATTCCCGGGTCCGCATGACGTGGGTGAAGGCAATGCGGTAATTGCCGTAAACGGCGACGACGCCGGCGATGAAATCGGCGACCAAAACCTCGCGGCCGACCGATTGGCTATCGGCGAAGGTATTGCCATCGAGAAAGATGTTGCGCGCCACGGCGCGCCCATCGATGCCGGCGAACCCGTACCAGGCGAAACCATCGACCGGATCGACGGCGCCGAGACCCGACAAGCTCGGCCGGATCAAGGGCGGCCCGAAATCGACAGCCAAATTCTGACCGAAGCGGATTGTCGCGCCGCCGTTGAGCGCCGTGTAGATGTTGCCGAGACTGGCGCCGAGGTGCGGAATGGCATCCATTTGCAGGCCCATGACGGGCATCGGCCGGTGCCGCCATTTCCGTTCCATGATCACGGCCACACCAGATTCGTTATCAAGCTGATTGGACCAGCCCTTCGATGTCTCGACGCCGATTAGCTCGTGATAGGTATTTTGCACCTGCTTACCCAGCGCCGCCGGACCAACCACGCCCAACTGTAGCTCGACCGTATCGAGCTGGCGCCAATTGACCGTCGGGCGCACCGCCTCGGTCTCGCTATGCAGCGAGGCGGCGGCATACAGCCACCCGGCGTAAGGTCGGTCATTGCCGATCGCGGCCGTCGCCTCGGTGTTTTCAGGGGTGTAGATATTGTGCCCGAGCGCGAAGCCGATCCGGCCCTTGCGAACGTTGGCGAGCGGATAAAGGAACTGCAAAGTGTCGCGAATCAAGGCGTTGTCGCCTTCGCCCTTGGCATCGGAAACCCAGCCAAGGCGGGTGCCGTTGGTATAATGCCGGTCGGTATTGGCGATGCGGTCGTTTTCCTCCTGCAAAGTCCAAGTGCCGCCGGATTGCGCCCACGCGGCGCCAAGGCCGACCGTCAGCACGGCCAACACCGACAGGACGAAGCAAATTTGCCGATAAGTAGCGCGCATGCGCATCCTTAGCGTGAAACCTGGGCGAAAAAAAGGCCCCTGCAGCGGTCTTGCGGAGATACCCGGCCGGCCCGTAGGTTTCGGGGAAGTGGGCATGATGGCTAGGCGGAACACCCGATGACAACACCGAAA
>JAQBZY010000411.1 GCA_027620395.1 Pseudomonadota bacterium | reverse complement strand
AAGTCGGGTACTGTGGTTGACTGTATAGTGTTTGGCAACGAAGCAAAAAGACCCGCAACGCGGCGGGACATGAACCGGAGGAGATGACGGGTATGCACCCAGACAGCGTGCAATTGAACGGAACCACCTATGCCTGGCCGAAGCGCCCCGTGGTGGTGGTCTGTATTGACGGTGGCGACCCGGAATATTTCGATCACGGCGTTAAGGCCGGGATCATTCCCAACATTGCCCGGTTCATGACGGACGGCTACTACGCTGTCGCGCGCGGCAGTATGCCGAGCTTCACCTGCCCCAACAACATGTCGATCGTGACCGGCACTGAACCGGTCGTGCATGGTATTTCCGGCAATTTCTATTTGGATCGAAAAACCAACCAACCCGTCGTGATGACCGGTCCCGAATTGCTCCGGACCCGGTCCGTGATGGCCGAATTTTCTCGCCACGGCGCCAAAGTCGCATCGGTGACGGCCAAGGATAAGCTACGCAAGCAATTGCAGAAGGACATGGATCTTTCAGGTGGTTCCGTCAGTTTCTCGGCGCAGTTCGCGAACCAATCGACGTTAAGCGAGAACGGCATCGAAAACGTCCTCGATTATGTCGGCCAACCACACCCGGATATGTACTCGGCGGCGCTCTCTCTGTTTGTGCTGGATGCGGGCATTAAGTTGCTTGAGGAGCGGCGGCCGGACATTCTCTACCTCTCCCTGACCGACTTCATTCAGCACGCCCATGCGCCAGGCGAGCCGGAGGCCGATCAATTCTATCGGGATCTCGACGCCCGCTTTGCCCGTCTTCAAGCGTTGGGGGCGATCGTCGCGCTGACCGCCGATCACGGCATGAGCGACAAGGCCGACGCCAACGGCAATCCCAACGTCATCTGGCTACAGGATATCCTAGAGTCCGAGCTCGGAAAGGGGGCATGCACGGTCATCTGCCCGATCACGGACGCCTTCGTCGGCCACCACGGTTCGCTCGGCGGTTTCGTGCGCGTCTACTGCCACGGCAAGACAACCGGCGATCAAGTCATCTCGGCCATCAAAGGCACCCCCGGCATCGCCAAGATATGGACGCCTCAACAGGTGTCGGACGAGCTCGAACTGCCGCTCGATCTTGAGGGCGATGTTGCTGTGATGGGCGATGAGGCAACGGTCATCGGGGCGCGGGCCGTTGATCACGACCTGTCGGCGCTGCGCGGCAAGCGCCTTCGCACACACGGCAGTATCTGGGAAGCGGACGTGCCGTTCGTCCTCAGCGAGCCCTTGAACGCCTCCTACGCCGCCCGCGCCGCGAAGGGCGGACTGCGTAGCCATCAAATTTTCGATTTCGCCATGAATGGCGTCAATTAAACAAACGGAGAAGCATGCATGTCACGAAAAGGCCGCGCCGCCGTATATGACGCCCCGAACGAGCCGTTCGTGATTCGCGAATATCCGCTTCGCGACGTCAAGCCTGACGAGGTTCTTGTCCGCGTCACGATGTCAACAGTCTGCCGTTCCGACATCCACTCCTATCACGGCCATCGGCCCAATCCTTGTCCAGGTATTCTTGGGCATGAAATCGTCGGAGTCATCGATCAGCTTGGAAAAAATATTGTGCACGACATGCGTGGCGACAAACTCGCCGTCGGCGACCGGGTGACATGGACGGAATTCTTCCAGCATGGAGAGTCCTACTATCGTGACGTCCATGACATGCCGCAGAAATCGCCGGGACTGCGCAAATATGGTCACGATCTCGTCGCCGATGATCCGCATTTTCTCGGCGGATTTGCCGAGTACTGCTACATTCTGCCCGGAACAGGCATTTTGAAGCTTCCGAAGGAACTTTCTGACGAAGAAGCGACGCCGCTCAATTGCGGGGTTGCGACAATGATTTCGGTCACAGAGGCGGCGGAAATCGATATCGGCGACGCCGTCGTCGTGCAGGGGCTGGGACTTCTCGGCCTTTACGGCTGCGCCATCGCGAAAGCCCGTGGAGCGCGTCGGGTCATCGGGCTCGATACGGTCCCAGACCGGCTCAAAATGGCGCACAAGTTCGGCGCCGACGTTACCTTCGACGTTTCCAAAATGAACGAGAAGGACCTGATTAAGGCCGTTCGCGGCGAGTGCCCGCCGGACGGCGCCGATGTCGGGATCGAGGTCTGCGGCTATCCCGACGTCGTCCCCGTCGGGCTTCGCATGCTGCGGATCGGCGGACGGTATGTGATCGGCGGCCTTGTCAATCCGAAGTCGACATTCACGCTTGATGGCAACGACGTGCTGCGTGGTTGGCTCAGTATCCGTGGCGTTCACAATTATCATCCGAGGCATCTGATCCAGGCGCTGGATTTTGTCATGGCGAACCGTGACCGGTTCCCGTTCCGGGAAATGGTCGATTCAAAGTTTTCGCTCGAGCAACTGGACGAGGCCTTCGCCAAGGCGTCGGATCGGACCGTACTCCGCGCCGCAATCGTCCCGTGACCGTGAGGGATACTCGACATGTCGCATATCAAGAGTCCTGATCTCGGGTTTTCACCGAAGGGCCTGTACATCGGGGGCCAATGGCAAGACAGCGCTTCCGGTAAGAGATTCGCGACGATCAATCCGTCGAACGGGGAACATTTGGGCGACGTACCGCTTGCCGGTATCGGCGACGTCGATAGGGCAGTCACGGCGGCGAAAAACGCGTTTGTCGACTGGTCACGCATGCCGATCA
>JAQBZY010000410.1 GCA_027620395.1 Pseudomonadota bacterium | reverse complement strand
GTGGCCGACGTCATTTCCCCGCCGTTCCGCCGCTCGGCGTCCCTGGGCCAGCCGGCGCTCGTCATCCATCGGCCAAAAGCTATTGAGCGCTTCGGTGTCTGCCGCCGCATCATGCACCCGCCGTTCATCGGCCCGGCGTTCCTGATCGCGACGGCCGGCCTGGCGGCGATCAGCACTGTCCCAGCCGGGCACGCTTGCCACCGGTTGCCGCGCCTGGCGGCGGTCTTCGTTCCGCCGCTCCTCGGCCCGGCGCTCGGCTTGGCGGCGTATGTGTTCGGCCCTCGCCGCCTCGTCCATGGGCCAGAAAGTGTCGACGGTATCATGCTGCCAATCGGCGTCGCGTTGACCTCTCGATTCGTGGCGGCGCGCCAGGTCAGCGCGGCGTTCCTGGCGACGGCGCTCCTGGCCATCCCACCCGACGACAAAAGTTGGATCTTGATCTTTCTTCCGGCGCTCGTCTTCGCGCCGATCTTCGGCTCGCCGCTCGGAAGACCGATCCCGGCCAGGGCCGGTGCCGCCGGACGTCACGGCGGGGTCAGCCCAGCGGATGACGTCCGCGCCGGGCCGGATGCGTCAGGTTTCCTGAACGCGGCGGTAATAGTCCGTATCCAAAAGCACGTTTGCCGCCAGAGTCCGCATCCGGCTGTAAGCGCCTTCCTGGACGACTTTGAAATGCGGCATCGGGGCCACTGAGCTCCCCTTCCCGGCAACGATCCAGATGGTGCGGGGGTCGTCCGCCTTCACGAACTTGTCGCCGACTTCAATCGTGGTCTTATTTTTTCTGAGCACGTCTTGCACTCCAAGTACAAATTGGGAGAACGGCTTATCGTTAAGCTTTATACAGCCGGCATTCAAGGGGCCAAGAGGGCCACTCGCAAAGGATTGATCGGTAACGTCTATTCCATGGTTTTCCAGTATCGGGATGATTTGGTCCAGACCTATATGGCAAAAATAACCGGGCCGAGTCTAGGTTTTCGACTTTTTCCTGGCTGGCTTTTTCCTGGCCGGCTTTTTCGGCCGCGCGGCTTTTTCGGCCGGCGTGGCCGCGGCCGGCGATGAGCCAGAGGACTTCACCAGTCCCGACTTCTGCATCTGCTGGACGATGCTCTGCATCTGACCGAATAGCTGCAGAAATCCCCTGACCGACATCGCCAGATGTCCGGCGACGACCGCATCGGTCTCGCCGCCGCCGGCCTTGGCCCGCTCGCTGACGAAGGTCATGCGCGCGACATTGCCGCGAACCGTGACGCTGGTCGTGGCATCGGCGAACACTTCCGGTGCCGCCGGATTGGCGACGATCTGCTTTTTGCCATTGGCCATGCGAGTCCTCCTGATACTGGCTGGATTATCCAACTTGAAAGCCATTTTGGGAAGGGCTGGCTAACCGATGAGATCAGCGCCCAAAAGCCCGAGACAACTGAGAATTCCGGCCACCGGAACCCATGTTGGCACGGCAGGACCTTTGGCCGGCGCCGCAACGCCTTGCCGCTTCAAGGCAAACAGCGACGCATTGACCAGCACGAATACCATGAGCACGACCCGCGACGTCCACGCCGCCAGATCATGCAGCGGAACCGTCAAAGCCAGGACCATCACCGCGCCGGCCACTACGAGCGTCGCAATGACAGGGGTCCGGGTCCAGGGATGAACGCGGGCAAACACGGCTGGAAGAGTCCCCTGCCGCCCGAGGCCATAGATCACCCGGCTCGCCATCACGATTTGAATGATGACGCCATTGAGTGTCGCGGCGACGGCGATCGCCGAAATCGTCGCCGGCGAGAGCGTCGATACATGGCTGAAAACGAGACTGAGCGGTGCTCGGGACTGGGCTAAATCCCCAATCGGCACCGAAAGGACGGCGACCGACGCGACCATGAAATAGATCAGCGCCGACAAAATCAGGGTGACGTAGATCGCTCTGGGCAGGTTTCGTTCCGGTTCCTTGACCTCTTCCGCGAGATTGACGATGTCTTCGAAGCCGATGAACGCAAAGAATGCCAACAGCCCGGCCGCCGCGACGCCGGCCCAGGCCTTGGTGTCGCCAATATCGGGCAGTACATTCGGGAGCTCAAATATCAGTCCCGGATTGGCATTGAGCCCGGCGCCAATGATGACGATCAGGGCGCCGGCTTCGACGACCGTGAAGATTCCGGCAAACAGCATCGATTCGACGATTCCCCAGGCCGCGACCGCCGTGACGCCAACCACAACCAAAACTATTAAAGCTGTCTCTGGAAGGTTCACGAACTGACGCAAATAGCCGATGCTACCGATCGTGATGGTGGCCGAGGAAACGATCCCGGAAAGCACCACCATAAGTCCGACCAAGCCGGCGAGACGGCTCGAGCGCAATCCTTCCCGAACGTAGGCCGCCTCACCGGCGCTGACCGGAAACCGCGCCGCCAGTTCGCCGTAGGAGGCGGCGCTGAACGCGACGACGACAGCGGCGATGACGAAGGAAATCGGTGCGTGCACGCCGGCCTTCCCGGCCGTGGCGCCGAGCAGCACGTAAATACCGGCGCCGATCGTCACGCCGAGGCCATAGAGTATGACCAGGGGTAACGGCAACGCGCGTCTGAGTTCGGGGGGCCGGTCGTCACTCATGCGGATTTCGTCTGCTCATTCCATCGTCGCCGGCGCCATCCAAACACGCTCGAACCGGGACCGCGCGCCATTGAACGGTACAGGACAGGGCCGTGT
>JAQBZY010000409.1 GCA_027620395.1 Pseudomonadota bacterium | reverse complement strand
CCAAAAGATTATAAGGCGCGATCCGGGTCACGTCATAAGTCTTCAAAAGATAATACCAAAGTCCGTAAGCGACGATGGAACTGGCGATGGTCATATAGACCAGCGCCGCCCAGAACCGGAACTCGGCATCTTGCAGCGCCGCCAATTGTCCGGTTTCCGTAAACCACGACATCCCGGCCAGCGCCGGACAGCCGATCAGGGCCATCCAGGCGATCTGCGAGAAGATCGGAACGTCCGGCATCTGCTTCGAGCGGACATTGCCGACCGCCCACATCAGCGCCGCGAACACCAGCATCAGAAGCGGCATCAGCGCATCCACCCCGCCCGGGCCGCCGACCAGGACCACCACGCCGCCGAACGCCATCGCCAAGCCGGCCATGCGCCAGGGTCCGAACCGCTCACCCAACATCAGCCAAGCCAGCAACACCGTGAACGGCGTCGTCGTCTGCAGCGTGATCGCCGCCGTCGAGACGTCCATGAACCGGATGGCATAGAACATGGTCCCGAAATGCCCGATACCCATGACCAGCGCATACTCGACGATCCGCTTTCCGGTGCCGGCCGGAATTTTCAGGAACGGCGACAGCGCGCCGGCCAGGATCAGGAACCGGAGCGCGGTGACGAACAACGGCGGCACGTCGGTGACGGCGATCTTGGCGGCGACAAAATTGTTGCCCCAAAGAAAGACCGTCACCAGGATCGCGGCAATGCCGGAAAGTCGCATTCAAAGCCGTTTCGGTCGCTACTTGAACCCGCGCCGTTGCTTGATCTTGTCGTAGGCGGCATTGATCCGGGCCAGCTTGTCGTTGGCGATGTCGATGAATTCCTGCGGCATCCCCTTGGCGATCAGGACGTCGGGATGGTTCTCCCGCGCCAGCTTGCGGTAAGCGGTCTTGATCTCGGCGTCGCTGGCGGTGGCGGCGACACCCAACACTTCGTAGACGTCATCGGCCGCCTCGGAGACGCCGCCATCACCCTGCCAGCCACCCAGGTGAATGGTTTTAAGGCGATGAAACTCGGTTTCCGAAAATCCGAACAACAGCGCCACTCGGCGCAAATACGTGACCTCGTTTGGGTGAATGACGCCGTCGGCCTTGGCGATGGCGAACAAAGCTCCGATCACCTCTTCCAGAACCTGCGGCTCAGCGGCGAACATCGCGCCGATCTGTTCGGCGTAGGGCTCGTAGCCGGCAGCGCTCCGCTTCGCCTCGTCGAAGATGCGCCCGACGTCGGCCATATCCTCGGGTGGAACTCGGAAGATGCGCTTGAAGACCTCGACCTCATCACGGCTGACGTGGCCGTCGGCCTTGGCCATCTTGGCGGCGAGAATGATGACGGCGGTAGCGAAGGCGATCTCGCGGGCATCGCCGGCGCCAGCGGCACCTTGTTTGTGTTTATCGTAAGCGTGTCCGGCAACGGTGCCTATCAGCGCACCCAATGGGCCGCCAAGCGCGAAGCCGGCGACCCCGCCCAAGACCTTGCCCCAGATGCTCATCCGCTGCGGCCGGGCGTTAGTTCGATTCGCCCGGCCATCGGCAGCTTGATCGCCAAATCCTTGAAGTCGATGCCGAAGGTCAGTCCGAGCAGATTGACCTCGACGCCTTCCTCGGCGGCGACCATGACGCCCAGCAATCCGAACAGCGATACCTGAAAACCGGTGCCGCTCGGCGCGCGGGCGCCGATTCCACCCGGAATGTAGTCCTTGCCGATGGCCGTCGGCGGCAGATCGAGCTTAAGCTCGGGCACGGCACGGGCGACATGCGCCGTGAAGGTGTTCGAGTTCGGCCCCGGCCAGATGACGTATTCGCCATTGTAGGGGTAGCTTTTGACCGCCGCCTCGACCCGCTTGATCATATCGTCGACGCCCACGCCTCGGATCTCGGCCAGGATATCCGGCGCCGCCCCGAACCAGCGGCCGTCCGGCGGCCGCCCCGAGACCGCGACCGCCTCGCCGCCCCGCATGACTCGCCAGCCCATCACCTCATAGACGGTGAACTGGGCCGCGTCGGTCGGCTTGACCGCGACCCAGGAATGAATCCCGAAATAGCCCCGCCAGCGAAAGGCACGGGCGCCATAAACCTGGATGATGGCTTCGCGCTCGATCGCCGGATCTGGCGCTATGCCGGTCGACTCGCGGCTCGCCGTTCGCCAGTCGGCGCCGACGGCATTGCGGTCAACCACCATCGCCGCCGAACCTGCCAGCAGGACCACGATGAGCAACGCCAAGCGCTTGCCGGTCAGTATTCGGCGAATAGGTCGTCTCCTTCATCCCCGGGTCATTTCAAGACGCCACCGCCCAGCAGGCGGCGGAACACCGGCCGCAGCACCGCCGGCATGATATAGATAGGAAACTGCCCCAGCGCAAAAAAGAGGGCGATGTCTGGATCGGCATCGGCCGGTAGGACGGCGACAATTATCGCCAAATTCCGGCATCCGGAAATAAAACCGGCGCCGAGCACCGTCCGGCGGTCGCGGTCCGGACCGATGATTCGGAAGGCGGCGGCGCTGGCAAGCATCAGCCCGAGATATCCGCCAAAGGTCAACGCCGTCACCCGCGCGGTGTCGGCGGGGCTTGCCAGCAGCCGCGCCGTCACGCCGTCCATGATGCCGACGGCGAACACGATCAACAACGTGACCGTGATGCCGTCGATGCGAATGGCGAATCCCCGGAGCCGCTCCGGACCAACGATATGGCGCACCAACGC
>JAQBZY010000408.1 GCA_027620395.1 Pseudomonadota bacterium | reverse complement strand
CGACCCGACCCGCGTCGACATGACCTTCAGTATCGCCAAAAGTTATTTATCGGTGTTGGCCGGCATCGCCGTCGACGACGGATTGATCGCCGACATCGACGCGCCAGTATCGGCCACCCTCGATATCCCGGAATTTCAGCGCGATCATAACCGCCGCATCACCTGGCGGCATTTGTTGACCCAGACCAGCGAATGGTCGGGCACATTGTTCGACAAGCCCGATCAAGTCGACCATTACCGCGAGGTCGGGGCCGGATCGAAGAATGCGCGCAAGGGACAACGGCGTCCGTTGTCCGAACCGGGCGCTTATTGGGAATACAACGATGTCCGCGTCAATGTGCTTTCGCTGGCGCTGTTGCATGTGTTTCGGAAACCGCTTCCCGATGTACTGGCCGAGCGTGTCATGCGCCCGATCGGCGCTTCCGACACCTGGAGTTGGAACGGCTATCGGAACTCGAGCGTGACCATTGACGGCAAGTCGATGATTTCGGTCCCCGGCGGAACCCATTGGGGTGGCGGGCTCTGGATCGACTGCTTCGATCATGCCCGATTCGGCCTCTTGATTGCGGGGGAGGGCGATTGGAACGGCCGGCGCATCGTTTCCGCCGACTGGATCAGTGGGTTGTCGACGCCAATCGAGATCTATCCGGTGTATGGGCTATTGTGGTGGCTCAACACCGAGCAGGCATACTATCCGAGCGCGCCGGCCGGCAGTTTCTTTGCGCTCGGCGCCGGCACCAATCTGATCTGGATCGACCGGGGGCTCGACCTGGTGGCGGTGATCCGTTGGATCGATCAAGGCTCGATCGACGAATTTCTGGGCCTGGCCAGCGAAGCGTTCGTCTGAGATCAAGAACTGCCGTTACCCCTTGTAACAATTCGTCACCGGCCGGAAATACCCCGCTAACAAGGGGCTGTTACCACTGAGAGCGTCAGGACGCCGCCGGCGTTTCGATGGCTCCAAGGGGTAACGGTCATGGCACGGTTACAGGTTCTCGGAAAATTCGGCGTCCTCGCAGCGGTCTTGTTGGCCGCGTTTGCCGGGGCCGGCGCCAATGCCGCGGGCCAGCCTCGTATCGAGTTCGAAAGTTTGCCGGGTGTCCAAGTCCAGCACGTAGCGCTGGCTGAGACAGCAACGCAGAACCTCAACCTCCGCGTCGTCTCGGCCTGCGCCCAAGGCGCCGCCGTATTCAAGGTTTTCAACGATGGTCAGCGATGGCCGGCAGCCGGAACCTTCGGGATCTACCGGGTTGCCGGCAATCAGCGGGAACTGGTGTCGCACCGGACCATGCGTCTCGCCGCCGGTCAGCAGGCATCGTTCCGAGTCTCGAAACCGGGTGAGGATACGCTCGCCCTATTTGTCGAGCCCGGCTGGTACCAACGCACTTTTACCCGCGACGCGGAATTGGTTTGCAAATGATGCGGCCGAGTAACGGAACACCCAGGAACCGGGGCGAAAGCCGTCCCGCTTTCTGAGAGCCCCCAGGGCCCTGGGTCTTCGGACTCGGCGCGTCCCTAGGAAAGGCCCGGTCAGCGACGGCCGGGCCTTTCTGCGCTCGCCGAACGGTCTTCAGCCGCGCGCCAGTTGCATAAGTTTTTGCATCGTCTCGGCGGTGAGATTACCGCCGGTGAGCACCGCCACGGTCTTCAACGAGGTATCGACCTTGCCGGCCAGGAACGCCGCCGTGGCCACGACGCCGGCCGGTTCGCCAACTAGCTTGCCGCGGGTCAAGAGGACCTCGAAGGCGCGGCCGATTTCCGGTTCGGAAACAAGAACGATATCGTCCAGGTACGTTTGCAAATGACGAAACGGCTGCTCGCCCGGGCGGATCGCCGACAGACCGTCGGCGATGCTGTCCCAATAATCGATGGCGGTCGGCTTTCCGGCTTGCCTCGAAACATAGGCGGCGTTGGCGCGGACCGGCTGCACGCCGATACATTTGACGTCGGGCCTGAGCAGCTTCACGGCCGCCGCCGTACCGCCGGCGGCGCCGCCCGACGACACCGGAACCAGTATCTGTTCGACGTCCGGAAAATCCTCGCAGATTTCGACGCCGATCGAGGCGTGCCCGGCGGTGATCCAGTATTCTTCCCAGGTGTCGATGGCGGTCATGCCGCGCTCGGCGGCGATCCGGTTGACGGTCGGCTGGCGGGCCGCCGCGTCGGTGCCGCAAAAGATGACCTCGGCGCCATGGCCCTGGGTGGCTTCGACTTTATAGGCGCTGGTGCGATCCAGCATGACCACGGCGATCGGCACTCCGGTCTGGCGGCCAGCGTAGGCAAAGCCCTGCGCGAAATTGCCGCTGGATGCCAGAACGACGCCTTTGGCTCTGGCCGCCGGATCCAGGCGATCCAGCATGGTGAAGGCGGCCCTGACCTTGTAGGCCCCGGTCACTTGCAGGTTTTCGGCCTTCACGAATAGCCGCTCATCGCCGATTTCCGCCGATGAGCGCGAAATCGGGACAATCGGCGTGCGGCGGATGGCGGCTGGCAAACGTGAGCGGGCGGCCTTGATGTCGGCAAGCGAAACCAGATCGGGCATGGCGGTACCTAGAGGCTGAGGTTCAGATTGGTCGGCGTCAGACGCCCCATCGACAGCAGCAATTGGAACGCGGCGACCCGCTCGTCATAGGCGGCGGAGGTATAGTTGATCTGTGCCTCGTTGGCCTCGCTTTCGGCATCGAGGACACTGAGCACCGTTTCCTTG
>JAQBZY010000407.1 GCA_027620395.1 Pseudomonadota bacterium | reverse complement strand
TATCCGGCGCCAGGCGGCCGTCGTTGAGCCAGCGGTTGTTTTCGAACCCGACCCTGACGTGACCGCCGAGCGCCGCAACCATCATCGCGCAGGCGCCTTCGCGCGGCCCGAAAGCGCAAAATCCCCAATGACATTCGAGGGCGCCGGCAACGTCCAGGAACGGCAATAGATCGGCCGGGTGCGACACTTGGCCCGTGCTGTAACGGCCAAGCACGTAAAGCACCGACGCGCCTTTGGCCGGGATGACACCCTGTTTTATTAGATCGGCGTAGCGCACCACCTCGTCAGCGGCATAGAGGATATATTGCGGCTGGATGCCCTCGTCGACGACCCATTGCAAAAACTCAGCCGCCGTTTCCTCGTCCTTATCGGTCGGAATCAGTTCACGGATCGCCATCGACACCGCTTCCGGCCGAAGCGTGCGGACCATCGCCATCTGTTCGGAAGCTTGATACCTGCCGACCGCTTCGCTGGTCGCTTGAATGATGATGCCGTCACCCAATCGGTCACGGATCGCCTTGGTCGCGGCCCGGTAGGCCGCGACATCGAGAGTGTGACCACCGGCGGCGTCGCGGACATGTAAGTGGATCATGGCGGCGCCGGCCTCGGCGCATTTGACCGCCGTATCGGCCAAATCGTCGGCGGTCATCGGCAGTGCCGGATGATCGGCCTTGGTTTTGCGCGCGCCATTCGGCGCCACCGCGATCACCAGCGGCGGCCAATCCGTCGGCTGAGGCATGGCCTCGGTCATCCGGCGCCGATCTCCTTCAAAGACTTGGATGCGGCCGAGTCCAACTTGTCGACCAATTCGTCGAGTTGCGCTTCGGTGATGATGAAGGGCGGCGCCAGCAGCACGTGATCGCCCCGCTTACCGTCGGCGGTGCCGCCGCTGGGATAGCAGATCAGACCGGCCTCGAAGGCGTGCGCCTTGATCCGCGCATGCAGCTTTGCCGCCGGATCGAACGGCGTCTTGCTGGCCCGCTCGGCGACGAACTCGATCCCCCTGAATAGGCCGCGGCCGCGGATGTCACCGACGTTCGGATGATTGCCGAAGCGGCCCAGAAGCCGCGCCTCGAGGGCATCGCCCAGGCGCCGGACATTGGTCAGCAAATCGAGTTTCTCGATTTTCCGCTGCACGGCGAGGGCGCCGGCACAGGCTGCCGGATGGCCCATATAGGTATGGCCGTGCTGAAAGGCACCGCTTCCCTTGAGGAAACCGTCATATATCTTTTCCGTCACCATGGTCGCGCCGATTGGCTGGAACCCGGCGCCTAGTCCCTTGGCGATGCAGACGATATCGGGAACAACATCGTCCTGCTCGCAAGCGAACAGCGTCCCGGTGCGGCCCATGCCGCTCATCACTTCGTCGAGGATCATTAAGACGCCGTACTTGTCGCAAATTTCGCGGATGCGCTTGAAGTATCCGGCGACCGGCGGGATGACGCCGGCGGTGGCGCCGCCGACGGTCTCGGCGATGAAGGCGGCGACGTTCTCGGCGCCCAAGCGGAGGATTTCCGTCTCAAGCTCATTGGCGACGCGGACGCCGTATTCGGCTTCGCTCTCGTCCTCGCGCTTATCGCGGTAGGCGTAGCAGGGCGCGATCAGGCTGGTTTCGACCAGCATCGGCGCATAGGGCTGGCGCCGCAAAACGTTGCCGCCGACCGAGAGCGCACCCAGCGTGTTGCCGTGATAGCTCTGGCGCCTGGCAATGAAACGGGCCCGCTTGGTCTGGCCGGTCTCCAAGTGATACTGCCTGGCCACCTTGAGCGCGGCTTCGACCGCTTCCGAACCGCCGGAAAGGAAATAGACGGCGCGCATCCCCTTCGGTGCATGCTTGATCAGATGATCGGCCAAGTCCTCGGCCGGCCTGGAGGTGAAAAACCCGGTGTGCGCGAACGCCAACTCGTCGAGCTGCCCCTTGATCGCGGCGATGACGTCGGCGTCGGAATGGCCGAGGCACGAGACCGCGGCGCCGCCGGAGCCGTCCAAATACCGCTTACCGTCGGCATCAATGATGTAAACTCCGTCGCCCTTGACCGCGACCGGCAGTTTCGATTTCGGCGCCCGGTGGAAAACATGGGTCATTTCATTCGCTCCAATCGTTGCGGCTTGCCCTGCGGCACGCCTTGCCAATAGGCCGAGTAGCGTTGCATCTGCCGCTCCGAGGCGGCAATCGTCGACAATGTTTTGGCGCCACCCCGCAATACCATGACCGCCGCCAAGGCCTCCGCCGCGGCCATCGCCGGGGCGACGGAATGAAAGAACGATGGGCTGTCGTTCTGAACCAGGATGGTCCTGGCCGGTGGGCCGGCGATTGGCGAGACCACGGTATCGGTCATGGCGATGACCGTGCAGGTCAATTCGCGGGCAGCGGCAACGGCGTCGACGGTGGCATTGCTATAGGGCTCGAAACCAACCGCGAACACCACGTCGCCCTTGCGGAGGTCGCGAAGCTCATCGGTGAAGGTACCGCCGAGTCCATCGAGCAATCGGACGCCGTCCCTGAGCACGCTCATTAGATACCGGAAATGAAACGCCACCGGATAGCAACTGCGCCTGCCGAGGCAGAAAACCCTGGGCGCCTTCAACAGGATATCGGCGCATTCGGCGAATTTGCACGGCCCGTTGGCATCGGCGGACAGTTCCATGTTGCGCCTAACGGCTTCCAGAACATCTGTGATGACCTGGTCCGATTCACGCACGCCGCGGGCCTGCA
>JAQBZY010000406.1 GCA_027620395.1 Pseudomonadota bacterium | reverse complement strand
ATTGCCGAAACGCCGCTGCCGGCGACGCCGAAGCTCGGTGCCAAGGATGCCTTCATTCCGAGGCGCCCGGCTGGTGAAGACGACATCGCCGCCAAGGCCGATCCGTTGGCGGAAGCGGCCATGATCAATGGCGGTAAGGCACCGACAGCCAAGACCGATGGTGGCAAGGGCCGTGGCAGCAGCCTGTTTGAATTGGTGACTGGTACCGGCCGGGCGGCATTTGACAAGATGACCGGTCAGCGGACCGAAAATGAGCCGGCGAAGCCTTTGTCGGGCGGCAATTCGCAGCCCAAGGCCGAGCGCACGGTGGCGGTGGCGGCACCGTCATTGTCTGGTGGCGGTATCACCGTCACCGGTCAGGCGACGGCGCAGGACCGTCTGGCTGGGCTTGACCCCGAGGATCGACTCAAGGAAAGCGAAGCTGAAGACTTGCTCGACATTCCCGCGTTCTTGCGTCGCCAGGCCAACTGACAGCCTGTAGGTGTTGGATAACTATCTGAATGTACGGCGGAATATCGTAACATTTGGAAACAATAGTTGATTTGAGGGGCTCCGGCGCAATTGTTAATAAACGTGCCGGGGCCCTTCTTATGTCTGGGCCAACTGCCAAAGGATACACGGATGCTCGATCAGGGGGAATTCGCGGTGCGGCAAACGACTGACGGCATTGCCGACGCGGTTCCGCAACGGACCCTCAAGAAGTCGATCAACTGCACCGGCGTCGGTCTTCATTCGGGCGCCAAGATTACTCTGATCTTAAACCCCGCCCCGGTCGATAGTGGCATTTCATTCCGCCGCACCGACATCGGCGGCAAGAACGCCGTCATTCCGGCGCTCTGGGACCATGTGATCGACACTCGGCTTTGCACCATGCTCGGCAATCACGACGGCGTCACCATTGGCACCGTCGAACATCTTCTCGCCGCGCTCGCCGGCTGCGGCATCGACAACGCGATGATCGAACTGAATGGGCCGGAAGTGCCGATCATGGACGGCAGCTCGGCGCCGTTCGTATTCATGATCGAATGCGCCGGCGTCGTTGAACAGAATGGCGCCCGCCGGGTGATTCGCGTCCTCAAGCGGATCGAAGTCGGGTATGGCGCCGGTCGGGTCGCCTTGTCGCCGGCCTCGGTGCCGTCGTTCGACATCGAGATCGATTTCGATAGCGCCGTCGTCGCCCGCCAACGGATGAGCCTCAACGTCGTCAATGGCGCCTTCTGCAAGGAAATCGCCAAGGCCCGCACATTCGGCTTCCTGCACGAAGTTGAAGCGTTGTGGCAGGCCGGTCTGGCCAAGGGCGGGTCGCTCGAAAACGCCATCGTCGTCGGCCATGACGGCATCCTCAACGAGGAAGGGCTTCGTGTCGAGGACGAGTTCGTCCGTCACAAGGTGCTCGACGCTATCGGCGATCTTTACCTCGCCGGCGCCCCTGTCGTCGGTCGATTCGAAGGTGTCTGTTCGGGGCATGCCGCCAACAACAAACTGCTTCGCACCATGTTCGCCGACGAATCGGCCTGGACCTACGACGTTATGCGGGGCGATCAGGCAGTGCATGCCATCGACGGTGGCATCAAGCCGGAAACCCACCGCGCTTTGGCCAGCTAAGCGCCATCTCTGGCGGCAGTTCGGGCCCATCCGGCCCCGCAAATCCCCCTAAATCGAGACTTCAACCCTTGCCGCCGGCCCGCCCGGGCGTGGTATATTGTCAGCCGTGAATTTTGCCGAGCCGTCGAGTTGTTCGATGGCCGCCGGAAGTCCCGGGACGACGAAACCGACAATGCCGAAACCGAGTGCATATTCGTTCCTGGCCGTGCCCGCCGCCGCTTCGCTTGGCGTCGCGGTGCTGCTTTCGGCCTGCACCATCAAGGAACCGGAAGAATACAAGGAACGTCCGGTCGCCGAAATATACAATGAGGCGATGGACCTGTTGCAGAATACCGATTTCAAAGCGGCAGCCCATAATTTCGACGAAGTCGAGCGTCAGCATCCGTATTCGGTCTGGGCGACCAAGGCGCAATTGATGGCGGCCTATGCTTACTATCAGTCGAACCGTTATGACGACGCGATCATCGCGCTCGACCGCTTCACACAACTGCATCCGGCGCATCGCGATGCGCCCTACGCCTATTATTTAAAGGCGCTTTCGTACTACGAACAAATTTCCGACGTTGCCCGAGATCAGAAGATGACCGAGCTTTCGCTCAGGTCCCTGGACGAAGTCGTGAAACGGTTTCCTAACTCACAGTACGCCAAGGACGCCAAGGTCAAGATCGACCTTACCCACGATCATCTTGCCGGCAAGGAAATGGAGATCGGCCGGTACTATCTCCGCCAGAAACAGTATCTGGCGGCCATCAACCGGTTCAAGACCGTCATCAAAACCTATGAGACGACGACGCACGTACCCGAAGCGTTGCATAGAATGACGGAGGCGTATCTCGCGCTGGGCGTCAACGACGAAGCTCGCAAAACGGCGGCCGTGCTTGGGCACAACTTCCAGGGCAGCGAGTGGTACGTCGATTCTTATCGGTTGTTCAACGGTAAAAAGGCCGAAAGCACTGCCAAGGACGAACCTTGGTATAAACTCTGGTAGGCGCGGAGCGCCGCCGCCCATGCTGACCCGAATATCGATCCGAAACATCGTCCTGATCGACCGTCTCGACATCAATCTTGCGTCCGGATTGATCGTTCTCACCGGTGAAACCGGCGCCGGTAAATCG
>JAQBZY010000405.1 GCA_027620395.1 Pseudomonadota bacterium | reverse complement strand
TATCCTTCCGGCAGGCTGGCGGCCCGCATGGCGGCGGCGGCGGCGGCATGATCGTATGAAAGTGCGTGCCGCGAGATGGCAATACCGGCGTCCGTAACCCGCAGCATTGAATACCAAACCCTGGCCGTGCCGTCGTGGGCCGGCATGCCGATGACACCGGCATTGTGCCAAAGCCGGCCATCGATCAGTTGCGAGAACGGAATTCCCGCATGTCCGCCGATGACGGCATCGACGCCGAGCGCATCAAAGCCGGCCCGCTTGCTGGCATCGTCGGAGGTTTCGAAGACGAATTCATTGATCTCGTCGGCCGATCCATGCACGACGGCGAACCGGCGTCCAGCCAAGGTGAAAATGATCGACCGCGGCAGGCCCCGCATCCAGGCCCGGTCGTCGCCGCCAAGCCTGGCATCGGAATAGGCATACCAGCGCCTGGATAGCAGATCGCAATCACTGCCGGCCTCGAAACCGCATCCACAATCCTGGGCCGCGAAGCCCAGCGATTCCTCGCAGTTTCCCATCACCGTCCGGATGCCCCAGTCGCGGATCAGGCGGACTGTCTCAGCCGGCTCGGCGGCATAAGCGACGACATCGCCGGTGCAGATGACACGCTCGGGCGGCATGCCAAGTCTGACCGCCTCGGCCTGCATCGCCAGCGTGGCGAGCAGATTGGAATAAGGCCCGCCGAACAACAATACCGGCCCACCCGCAAATCGGATCGTCTCATCGAGCCGACCTGAGGCGTCAGGCGGCATCGGAAACCGGGCTGCAAGACGCGCCGCCAAGAACGCAGAACTTGGCGCAATGCGGATGATTGAGATTGACGGCGCTGGCGGCCTCGCTCAACCGATGTCCAAGCTCGAACGCCCGGTCATAGGGCAGCAGCGTGCACGGGACCACGACCGGCCGCTCGGCGCCCTTTCTTTTGACGATCATCCGGGAGCTCGCGCACATCATCGATTCCGGCGCGACGCCTAGGATGTCCCAGCAATGCTGCGTTATCTCGGGAACATCGGCGCCGGCGTCCATTTCCGGAAACAACACCAGGCGGGCCGGATCGTCGGCGTTGACAGGGATACCTTCGGCTCGAAACAGGTCGCGGTATCCGGTCCGAGCTTCGGCTTCGGTCTCGTTCCATGGCGTCCGCCCGGCGATGGCGAGATTGAACCCGTTTTCGGACAGCCAGCGGATGCCGGCCAGCATCGGCGTCCAGGTGCCGGCGCCGCGAACCTGCTCGTGCCGTTCAATGGTGAAATGATCGATCGAGACGCGGATCGAAAGCCGGGCGCCATGGCGCGCACGCAGATTTAACAGCTCGGTTTTCTTGAGCTGCATCGGCTTCATGGCGTTGGTAAGGACCAGAACCCGGTGCCCGCGGTCAAGCGCGTCATTCAGCATCGCCGGAAGTTCGCGGTTCATGAACGGCTCGCCACCGGTGAAGGCAACTTCCTCGATCGGCATGGCCGACGCCGCCGCCTCGTCGAGGTAGGCCTGCATTTCAGCGAGGCTCAGATAGGCGAGAGCGTCGTTGGTCGGGCTTGAGTCCATATAGCAGCTGACGCAGGTGATGTTGCAAAGGCTGCCAGTGTTGAACCACAGCGTTCTGAGCCGGGTCAACGCAACCACGGCGCGGCGCTGACCGTCCGCCGTCACCGCCGGATCCTGGAACTTCCTAGGATCGAGTCGCTTGCTTGCCTGGGGCGCCGCCGTCATAGGGCTACAAGTTCCTTAAAGCTTCGAATCATTGCAGATTTGATTAATTGAGACCAATCGGCAACGCAAATAAACCTATCGTGATGGCGGCGGAGGATCACCAGTCCGGGGATTGATTGCCGGGGAAGGTGGATTATTCTGACAGCGGAAAGGGAGTTTGGCCATGACCATGCACTGGGCGCCGCTGTCGACGCATTTGGGCATCGAGGTGTCCGGCATCGACTTAGCCGATGACAACGGCGACAACATCGCTGGCGAACTCAAGGAGCTTTGGCTCAAGCACGGTGGTCTGATGGTGGTCCGAGACCAGCGCAACATGACGGCTGCGGCGCATATAGGGTTCTCTTCGCGCTTCGGCCCATTGTTCGGAGCACCGGGCGAGGCGCCCCTGCAAGATACCGTCAGCCGTTACATTCATCCGGAGTTTCCGGAAATCTACCGGGTCTCCAACAAACTCGACGGCGCCGGCATGCCGCTCGGCCGCAAGGGCGCCGGCACATACTGGCATTCCGACGTCAGCTTCCGCGAACGGCCGGCCCAGGCATCGTTGCTGCATGCCTGCGAAATTCCGCCGATCGGCGGCGATACGGTATTCGCCAACATGACCCGGGCTTACGAAACACTGAGCCCGCCGATGCAGGAGATGCTAAGGCCGCTTCGCGCCGTGCATGATTTCGAGGTCGCGGCGCATACCCAGTACGCCAAGCCGATCGTCGTCGAGGACGATCTCAAGGGGGCCAATCGCGCGGTGCACCCGGTGATCCGGACCCATGCCGACACCGGCAAGAAGAGCCTTTATGTCAATCCGGGCTTCACCTCGCATCTGGAAGGGTTCGACCGGGACGAAAGCCAGTGGATATTGGAGCCGCTTTACCGGCACGCGATCCGGCCGGAAAACGTCTACCGGCATCGCTGGTCGGAGCACGATCTGCTGGTCTGGGACAACCGCAGCCTGATGCATTACGCCATCGCCGACTACGGTGACGCGCCCCGCTATATGGAGCGGACGACGG
>JAQBZY010000404.1 GCA_027620395.1 Pseudomonadota bacterium | reverse complement strand
GTGTCGATCATCGCGCAAAGCCGTTCGCGCAGGGTTAGGGGCGAGATGGCGAGCTTGTCCATGGATTCTGGACGCGCGTATCCAGTCATGAAATTGAACAGTTTGGCGGCGTCGCGGCACAGCGCCGGGTCGCAGGTGAAGAAAGAGAGATCGGTATAAATCTTCGCCGTCACCGGGTGGTAATTGCCGGTTCCGAAATGGACGTAGGATTTGAGCTGCTTACCTTCCCGGCGGACCACCAAATTGACTTTGGAGTGAATCTTTTTGTCGACGAAACCATAGACGACCTGAGCCCCGACGCGCTCCAGGTCACGGGCCCAGCGGATGTTGGCTTCCTCGTCGAAGCGGGCTTTCAACTCGACCATCGCGGTCACCGATTTGCCGGCTTCGGCGGCTTCGATCAAGGCGGCGACGATCGGGGAATCGTTGCTGGTCCGATACAGCGTCTGTTTGATCGCGACCACGCCCGGGTCACGCGCCGCCTGGCGAACGAACTGCACCACCACGTCGAAACTTTCATAAGGGTGTTGGACGATGATGTCCTTCTTGCGGATGGCGGCGAAGATGTCACCGCCGAAGTCGCGGATCCGTTCGGGGAACCGGGCATTGAACGGCGGAAACAACAGGTCCGGCCGCTCCTCGACGATTAACTGCTTGGGGTCGGCGAGGCCAAGCGGTCCCTCCATCGGCATGGCCACGCCGGATTCCATGCCAATCTCGCCGATCACCAGTTCCTGCAACTGCTTCGGCATGTCGGCGTTGTAGGTTAGGCGGATCACGGTGCCGCGGCGGCGGCGCTTCAAGGCAGATTCAAATGTCCGGACCAGGTCTTCCGCCTCTTCGTCGATTTCCATCTCGCTGTCACGGATGATCCGGAAGGCGCCGCGTTCGATGACGGTAAAATTCGGAAACAGTTTATCCAGAAACAGCATCACCCATTCTTCGAGGGCTAGGAATCGAATCTGGGTTCCGGGCAGCCTGACATATCGTTCAAGCTGCGGCGGGATCGGCAACAGGGCCCGCAAGTATTCGTCGGAATTCCGCCGCTTTAACAATAGGACCAACGAAAAGCCGAGGTTTGGAATGAACGGGAACGGATGTGCCGGGTCGACCGCCAGCGGCGTTAACACGGGAAACACTTGATCCATGAATTGCTGTTCGAGCCACGGCATGTCGCCGGCCGCGACATCTTCCCGGCTCAAGACGTCAATGCCGCTGGCCTGAAGTTCCCGTCGCAGGTGCCGCCAAATCGCGTGTTGGCTCTGCATCAATTGATGTGCTTTAGCCTGGATTGCCTCGATTTGTTGCGCCGGAGTCAATCCGTCATCGCTCGGTTGCGAGACGCCGGCTCTGATTTGGCCACGCAGGCCGGCGACCCGGACCATGAAGAATTCATCCAGATTGGTCGCTGAAATCGACAGGAATCGAAGCCGTTCCAGTATCGGATGGTGTTCATTTTCGGCTTCTTCGAGAACACGGGTATTGAATGCCAGCCACGAAAGTTCGCGGTTGAGCAGGCGCCGGCCAGGCACCGGGGTGGCGGCAACGTCGGCACCGTCCGACGCCGGCGCGGCATTTCCTAGGGTCGCGGCCGCTTCGCCCAAGCGCAAAATTCCTTATTCCAATCCAACAGATATACTAACTTGGACAGCCGTCGCTGTCATGGGATTGGTCGATGAATTATTTGAGACAGCACGGTCAATCCGGTGTGGCGTGTATTTGCATCACGGGCAGCGTCGTTTTTAGCTTAATATTCCTTGCCCTCTTTGGCATTGATTGCTGTTAACCAATCGCGGAGAGATCGAACAATTGGCCCGGGCAACGCGAAAACAGTCATTGGTAGTCGGTGCCGCGATCTTACTGCTCGTCGGAATTTCGCCACGCGCGGCAGCGGCCAATATCACCATCGAGGAATATGCTCTGCTGCGACAACTCGCCGATGACGGCGATTCCGATGCGCTCAACCGTTGGCGTGCCTATGTGGTCGGACTGATGGACGGCATCCAGGCGGTGCAGGCGCCGACCGGGGCGGCCGGCGGCCGGTTGTTCTTTTGCATGGACGACAAATTCCCGATGTCGCCGCAGTTCCTGGCGAAGTTCCTGGGTGACGCCGTGGCCCGTCTTAGGGAAGCCGGTCAATTCGCCGCCAGAAAATCGCAACCGATGGCAGTTCTGGTGGCGCTCGAACTGAAGCGGGTGTTCCCCTGCAATTAGGCGACTGTCGGGCGGACGTTCTAGAGCGTGCCCGGATAGTTGCCGCCATCGATCAGGAAATTTTGTCCGGTCATGTAGCCGGCCTGCGCCGAACAGATGTAGGCGCATAATTCGCCGAACTCGGCCGGATCGCCGAACCGGCCGGCCGGATTGGTGCCGGACCGCCTGGCCATCATGTCGGCTAGCGGAATGCCTTCCTTGTCGGCCTGTACCTGCATGTTTTTGACCAGCCGGTCGGTGACGAACGGGCCGGGCAGGATGCCGTTGATGGTGACGTTGTGGCGGACCGTCTTTCTGGCGATGCCGGCGACGAACCCGGTCAGGCCGGCGCGCGCACCGTTGGAAAGTCCGAGGATATCGATCGGCGCCTTCACCGCGCTCGACGTGATGTTGACGATGCGGCCGAATTTCCGCTCGATCATGCCATCGACTGTCGCTTTGATCAGAAAAATCGGCGTCAGCATATTGGCGTCCACGGCGGCGATCCAAGTGTCGCGGTCCCAGTCACGGAAGTCGCCGGGC
>JAQBZY010000403.1 GCA_027620395.1 Pseudomonadota bacterium | reverse complement strand
CCAAATTGAATATCGCCGCACGATGTCAAGATTACGGCGGTCAAGCCCGCCGACACCAGGCGTACAGGCGCCCGGGCCGTCACGGTTGTCCCAAACCGCGCGCCGGCGCCACCTCCTCCTCCGAGGAGATCAGCGGCACGAAGCGGGTCGGCCCCAAATCTTCGGTCTCGATCCCGGACGCCGATTTGACGACCCGGATCAGATGCTGATTGCGCTCATCAAGGCCGACCGGTACCAGCATTATGCCGCCCTCGTCCAATTGATCGAGCAAGACGCCCGGCACATCAATGGCCGCCGCCGTCACCATGATCCGGCCGAACGGCGCCTGCTCGCGCCACCCCATGGAGCCGTCGCCCAAGCGGGTCACGATATTGGTGAAAGCGAGCGCCTTGAACCGCTCCTCGGCCAGCGTCAGCAACGGCTTGTGCCGCTCGACGGTGTAGACACGCCGGCACAGCATCGCCAGTTCCGAGGTCTGATAGCCGGACCCGGTGCCGATCTCCAACACCTTGATCCGATCGTCGAGCCTGAGCGCCTCGGTCATCCGGGCGACGACGGTGGGCTGTGAAATAGTCTGATGGTGCCCGATCGGCAGGGCGGCGTTTTCATAGGCCCGGTGACGGAAGGCATCGGGAATGAACATCGCACGGCTCAAGCGCTGCATGACGTCCAACACCCGGATATCCGAAATGCCGTCGGCGTAGAGCACCCCGATCAATTGTTCCGGCGTCGGGCTGGTTATCTTTATGCCGCCGTTCACGACATCGCTCCGTCGAGACGTTTCAATGTCGGCGCGTGTGTCAGATCGAACGACAACGGCGTCACCGCGATCGCCAAGCGTTGATAGACGGCAGCAAGATCGGTGCCCTCGAGGAAACGGTCCTCGTCGCGCTGCACGCCGATCCAATAATAGGGCTCGCCCCTGGGATCGACGCCCTGCACGAAATTGCCGCCGATCTTGCGCCGGCCCTGGCGGCAGAGTTCGATGCCGCTGACCTTGTTGGCCCTGGCGTCCGGAAAATTGACGTTGATCATAGTGCCTGCCGGCCATCCCTCGGCCAGCAAAAGCTTGAGCACCTTGAGTGTCCACGCCTTGGCGGTCGACCATTTGACGTTGTTGCGGTCGTCCGCGACCTGGCTCAAGGCCACCGACGGGATACCCAACAGCGCCCCTTCCATGGCGGCTGCGACGGTGCCTGAATAAATGACATCCTCACCCAGATTGCCGCCGCGGTTGACACCGGAAATCACCAGATCTGGCGGATGATCCTGCATCACTTGCTTGACGCCCAGAAGCACCGCATCGGTCGGCGTTCCGTCGATGGCGTAACGCCGTTCGCTCAGATGCCGAATGCGGAGCGGCCGGCGCAGCGTCAGCGAATGGCTGGTCGCCGATTGTTCGGTCTCGGGCGCCACCACCCAAAGCTCGCCGACCTTGCCGGCCAGCACGTCCTCGAGGGTACGGAGCCCCGGCGCATGGATGCCGTCGTCATTGGACAGCAGAACCCGGGCCCGCTTGAGATCGAGCATGGGCTTTTTGCGCTCAACCATTCCGGCGGATCGTTTCGAGCCCGCCCATGTAGGGCCGAAGCACGTCCGGCACCGTCACCGAGCCATCGGCGTTCTGATAATTTTCCAAGATCGCGACCAGAGTCCGCCCGACCGCCAGACCGGAGCCGTTCAGCGTGTGCACGAATTGGGTGCCCTTGGCACCCTTGTCCTTGAACCGCGCATTCATCCGCCGCGCCTGATACTCGCCGCAGTTCGAGCAACTGGAGATTTCCCGGTAGCGGTCCTGCCCCGGCAGCCAGACCTCGATGTCGTAGGTCATCCGGGCCCCTGCCCCCATGTCGCCGGTACACAGCATGACGGTCCGATAGGCGAGCCCGAGCAGTTTCAAAATATCCTCGGCGCATTCGGTCATCCGCTCGAGTTCGGCCGGAGAATCGTCCGGGCGCGCCACCGAGACCATTTCGACCTTGGTGAACTGGTGCTGGCGGATCATGCCACGGGTGTCCTTGCCGGCCGCGCCCGCTTCCGAGCGGAAGCACCAGGTCATGGCGGTCATCCGGCGCGGTAAAGTCTCGGCGTCGACGATTTCCTCGGCGACGATGTTGGTCAGCGGCACCTCGGCGGTCGGAATCAGCCAGTAACCTTGCTCGGTCCGAAACAGATCGCCACCGAATTTCGGCAACTGGCCGGTGCCGAACATGGTCTTGTCGTTGACCAGTGCCGGCGGATTGATCTCGGTGTAACCGAATTTCTGGGTGTTGTGATCAAGCATGAAGGAGGCCAAGGCGCGCTCCATCCGGGCCAGCTCGCCCGACAGCACGACGAAGCGCGATCCGGCGATCTTGGCGGCGGTGTCGAAATCCATCATGGCGAGCCCGGCGCCGATATCGACGTGATCCTTGATCTTGAAATCGAAACTGGGCGGCGTGCCGACGCGGCGGATTTCGACGTTGTCTTCTTCGCCGTTGCCGTCCGGCACATCGTCCAACGGCATGTTCGGCAACACCGCCATGGCGTCGTCGAGCTCGCGGTTCGCCGTGATCGCTTCGGCCTCGGCGGCGGCCTGCGCATCCTTCGATTGCGCGACTTGGGCCAGCACGGCGGACGCGTCCTCGCCCTTCGACTTGAGTGCGCCGATCTGTTTCGAGAGCGCATTGCGCTCGGTCTGGATTTCCTGGGCCCGTTGCTGGGCCCGGCGGCGGGTTTCGTCCAGCGCCAGGAGGGC
>JAQBZY010000402.1 GCA_027620395.1 Pseudomonadota bacterium | reverse complement strand
ACTGTCAATCGGCCTGCAAATTTGACCCCTCATCGGCGTCCAATTTTGACCCCTTCGTGCGGCGGGCTTTGCTGGTAGCGCTCGTCTCGTCGGAGCTGGCCGGGATAGCGGAGGCGAGACGAGCGCGGGTGGCGTGATCGTCGTCTCGGCTCTTGAACCGCCAACTATCGTTGCCGGTCTCGACAATGTCGCAGTGATGCGTCAATCGGTCGAGCAGCGCCGTGGTCATTTTGGCGTCGCCGAACACGCTCGGCCATTCGCCGAAGGCGAGATTGGTCGTCACGATGACGGAGGCGCGCTCATAGAGCCGGCTGACGAGGTGGAAGAGGAGCTGGCCACCGGACAGGGCGAAGGGCAAATAGCCGAGTTCATCCAGCACGATGAAGTCCATCCGGGTCAGATGCTCGGCGAGCCGTCCTTGCCGTCCGTTGCGGGTCTCGGTCTCGAGGCGATTGACGAGGTCGACTACGTTGAAGAAGCGGCCGCGGGCACCGGATCGGATGCAGCTTCTGGCGATAGCAATGGCCAGGTGGGTCTTCCCTGTGCCGGTGCCGCCAACCAGCACGACGTTGCGTTGTTGGGCGATGAAGCCGCCGCCAGCGAGATCATTGACGAGAGTCTGATTGATCGGCGTGCCGTCGAACTGGAAGTCGGCGATGTCCTTGGCAAGCGGCAGCTTGGCGATGGTGAGCTGGTACTTGATCGAGCGGGCCTGCTTCTCGTTGATCTCGGCGTTGAGCAGGTCGCCGACAATGCGCTGAGGTTCGTGCTGGCGCTTGACGGCAGTTGCCATGATCTCGTCGAAGGCAGCCTTCATGCCGTAGAGCTTGAGTTCGCCCATGAGGTCGAAGATTTGGGTTCGTTCCATCAGATGGTCCTCCGGAGGTTGTCGTAGCGGGCACAATCGGCAATCGGCGCATGACGGAGCGTCAGTGCGGCCGGCGTCATGATGTTGGCCGGTGGGGCGGGTTCACGTTGACGGGCCAGGATATTGAGCACGACATCGGCGGAATGGACGCCATGACCGAGCGCTTCGGCACAGGCCGCTTCCACCGCGGGCAGACCGTCAGTCAGCACCGCGTTGAGGATGTCGACCATCTGCCGATTGCCATCTTCGGTACTGGCAAGCTTGCGCCGGATCCGCTCGATCGCGGCCGGCAGCACCCAGTCTTTGAAGGGAGCACCGTTGCGCAAGGCGCCGGGTTTGCGGGCGAGCACCGGCACATAATGCCACGGGTCGTAGACGGTATCGCCGCGGCCAAAGGATCGCGGGTGCTCGGCAACGATGCGTCCATCCTGACGGATCACGATGCGATCGGCATAGGCTTGAACTTCGACCGGCCGTCCGACTGCGCTGGCTGCGACCGAGTACTTGTTGTTGTCGAAGCGCACCAGGCAGGTCTTCGAGACCGATGCCGTCACCGCATGGAAGCCGTCGAAGCGGCCGGCATAGGGAACGAGTTTGGGGCGTTCGGCTTCGAACGCCTCCCAGATCGTCTGATCGACCAGCTCCGGATGGCGATGAGCCTTGGCATAGGCGATGCATTTGTCGAGCAGCCAGGCGTTTAACTCGTCGAGGTTTTTGAACCGCAGCCGCGGCGTGAAGAAGCGCTCCCGAACCAGCCCGACCTGGTTCTCGACCTGCCCCTTCTCCCAGCCCGACGCCGGCGTGCAGGCGACTGGATCGACCAGATAGTGGCTGCACATCTGCAGGAAGCGGCGATTGTAGAGACGCCCTTTACCGACGAAGATCGTCTCTACGGCGGTCTTCATGTTGTCGTAGATGCCGCGGGTGCAGGTGCCTTTGAACAGGGCGAACGCCCGGTCGTGGGCGTCGAACACCATCTCCTGCGTCTCCCGCGGATAGGCCCGCACGAACAGCATGCGGCTGTGACAGAGCCGGACATGGGCGGCCTTCACCATCACCGTGGTCCCGCTCAGCAAGACCACCTCGTGGCTCCAGTCGAACTGGTAGGCTTCGCCTGGGGCAAAGCTCAGCGGGACATAAGCCGCCGCGGTCGATTGCCCGCGTTCTTTGCTCCACCGCCTGGCGTAACGCCGCACGGCATCGTAACCGCCGTCGTAGCCGCGGCCGCGCAGCTCTTCGAAGATCCGGATCAACGTCAGCTGTTCACGAGCCGATTTGGCCGCGTTCGCCGCCAGCAATCCGTCAAGCTCTACTGCCCATCGTCCCAGCTTTGGCCGCGGCTGCACCGACCGCTCGTACTCGAACGAGGTCTCTCCCGACCTCAGCACCTTCCGGACCGTGTTCCGCGACACCTTCAGGTCACGGGCGATCTCCTTGATCGTCTTGCCTTTGATGAAGTGCTCGCGCCGTATGCGCGCAATCGTCTCCACAACCAGCATCCCCAACCACCTGCTTTAGCCCAAAGCAGGTGGCGCAATAGCCCAGTGGTGGGGGTCAATTTTGGACGCCGAACCCCCGGCTTAGGGGGGCAATATTGCAGGCCGAATGACAGAAAATGTCTGCCGAAGCGAAGCGGAGGCAAGAGAAAGAGGCAGCCGACGAAGGGGCAGTGATAGCGACGCGGGCATGCAATGCCCGCGGGCACCGAGACGACTGCAGTCGCGAGACCGGTTCAACAAGGCACCCGCGTTCGGGGCAGTGATAGCGACGCCGGCATGCAATGCCGGCGGCCCCTAGCGCGAGTGCCTCCGGCGAGCGACACCGTATCGCGCGAGGGATCGAAGCCGGACGGCCGAGACGCGTGAGCGGCTGGG
>JAQBZY010000401.1 GCA_027620395.1 Pseudomonadota bacterium | reverse complement strand
CTAGGCACGATCAGAAAAAGGGAAATGACACCGAAGAAATGCATCGGGTTCATTCCGTAGCGATAAATGAACAACAGCGACAGCAGATCGAAAAACCCCTGATAGCGGAACGTGCGGTATTTCGAGGTCCCATATTTCCGGGCGTCGTTTTTGACCGGCGTTTCCGTGACGCGGAAACCGTTGATATGCGCCAGGACCGGAATATAGCGATGGTAATCGCCGTAAAGGCAAAGTTGGGACGCCACGTCCTTGGTGAACGCCTTGAAGCCGCAATTCAGATCATTGAGATCGAGGCCGGTCGCCCAGGAGACGGTGCGATTGAAGATCCGCGACCCCAACTTCCGTGAACGGAGATCCTGGCGGTTTTGCCGCCAGCCCGTGACGAGATCGTAGCCCCTGTCCAGGGCCGCAAGCAGCAAGGGAATGTCGGCCGGATCGTCCTGCAAGTCGCCATCGATGGTAATCACGATGTCGCCTTGGACATGCTGTAGCCCGGCCATCAGCGCGAGCGATTTTCCGGAATTCCGACGGAAGCGCACGACCCGGACCCTGGAATCAGCCGAAGCCAACTCATCCAATACCGTGACCGTTCCGTCCGTTGAGCCGTCATCGATGAAGATCACCTCGAACGACGATGGCGCGCCGAGGGCGGCGAAGGTCTCGTGCAGTCGCCGCGTCAGCTCAAGGATACTCCCCTCTTCGTTATAGACAGGGACGAGTACGGAATAACGAACGGTCACGGATAGCCTCAATTTTCAGAAATTCGTTCGCCGGAACTTATCATACAGCCGGAAGAATCTACACGATAAACGCCCGGCCTTGCGAGGGGTCGCCGGGCCTGTTCGACTGACGATCAGGCCTCGATAATCTCCGGCGTTTCGCTGACCCGCACCATCAACAGCCCGCCGATGATGAAAAAAAGCAAGATCACCGCCATCCCAGCGCGCTGGCTATCGGCCCAAGCCGTCAGTGCGCCGACCAGGATCGGGCCCAGGAACGCGGTCGCCTTGCCGGAAAGCGCGTACAGGCCAAACATTTCGGTCCGCATGTCGGCCGGCGCCAGCCGCGCCATCAAGGACCGGCTCGCCGATTGCGCCGGGCCGATGAAAAGGCCGAGCGACAAGCCGATGAGCCAGAAAAGCTCGACATCTCGGACCACCAGGATCGCGGCGCCGAGAACCGTCAACGCGATCAACGAGGCGTGGATCACGCGCTTGGGGCCGGCCCGGTCGTCGATCCAGGCGAACGCGAATGCGCCAAGGCCGGCGGCAACGTTCATGCCGATCCCGAACTTGATCAACTCGCTGAACGACATCCCGAACGTGCCGGCGGCATAGAGCCCGCCAAAAGCGAACAGCGTGTTGAGGCCATCGGTGTAGATCATCCGGGCGATCAGGAACCGAAGCACGTTGCGGTGCGCCCGGACTCCTTTGAGAGTCGACCACAGGCTTCGAATGCCTTGCCGGACCGCGTCAGCCGCCGGCATGCCGCTCCGCGCCCGATCCGGCGTCAATAAGAACAACGGCAGCGAAAATATGGCGAACCAAATCGCCACGAACGGGCCGGCGGCGCGGATGTGCTCGGCCGCCGTGGGGTCGAGACCGAACGGCGGCGGCGAGGCCTCGACGAAGCCATATAACACGCAAATCAGGCAGACCAAGCCGCCGACGTAACCGAGCCCCCACCCCCAGCCGGAGACCCGGCCGATACGTCGGCCCGTCACCAGATCAGGCAGCATCGCATTGTAAAAGACCATGCCGATTTCGAAGGCGATGTTGCCGCCAGCGCAAAGCAGCAAAGCCAATATCACCGACGACGGGTCAGGCGTGACCCGCCACAGCAACGCACTGGCGACGACGGCGCCGACGGTCGACGCTAGAAGCCACGGTTTTCTTCGGCCGGATCGATCGGCGATGGCGCCCAGGATCGGACTGAGCACGGCAACGACGAGTGCCGACAGCCCCATCGCCTGGCCCCACATGGCGGTGCCGGCGATTTCGTCGCCGACCACACCTTTGACGAAATAAGCCGCGAAAACGAAGGTGATGACGACGGTCGGAAACGCCGAATTGGCCCAATCGAATAGACACCAGGCGACGATTGCCTTCCGGTCGGCGGCAGTGGTCATGAATTCATGGGCGTCGGCACCCGGTCAGGTTCATTAATCGGCCGACCCCTCGACCATGGCCCGGAGCTGCCGGCTCGCTACCGCGATCATGGCCAGATCGTCGACCTCGATGCTCCAAAGTTCGCCCAACATCTGGTCGGTCGGACCGACTGCGGCTGGGTGCGCCGCCAACCATTTTTCGAGCGCCTTCCCGGCCGGCACGCCCCGCTTCGAAAAATCGAGGACTTTTTCGGCCAACCGCAATTGGTGCGAATAGATTTCCTCGACCAACGCCGCCACGGCAAGCTGCTGCCAATGGCTGCCTGAGCCGAGGTGATCGGTGGCGGCGCGAAGCCGGCCCATGCGGAACCGGGTGCCGACGGCGAAATAGACCTTGGCCACGGCCAGGACGTCCATATTCCGCCTGGTCGCCAGCTGGACGATATCGCTGCCGGAATAGAGATTGACCAGATTGGCCGAGCGCAGCGCGAGGTCCTCGGGAACACCGCGGTCGACATAGGGTTTGGCTCGGTGCTTGGCGTCTTCGACGTAGTGCGGCGGCAACGCATCGGTGAGCGAGGCGGCGAGTTCGCTCATGCCATCCCGGAACGCCTGGATGTGCGATCCGATATCCAG
>JAQBZY010000400.1 GCA_027620395.1 Pseudomonadota bacterium | reverse complement strand
TTTGCCGGCGCCGAGAAATTATTGGCGACGGCGCGGGGCGAGGAACTCGACACCGATGGCGGCTATGAGGGCGTCAGGGTGATGACCGTCACCGAATACGCCACCGGCCGGCCGGCGCTCGAAACCGTGGCCTGGCTGAGTCCGCAGCTCCGCCGGGTGACGCGGCCGGAATCGGCACCCAGCGGCGCTGAGCTGGCGCCGTCTGGGGCCAAGGTTTCTAGCAAAGAGCGCCCGGAGATCAAGCAGGCTGCACTGCCGCCGGCGCCAGCCAAATCGGCGACAATACCAATACGCCCATCGGCAGGGTCGGCGGTGGAAGCCAAGCTCCGGCCTGAAAAGCTCGCCATTCCGTTGGTGATCGGCGCCGTGACCGGAGCCGCGGTGTTCATTCCTTTGACCGCAGTCGGAAACATTCTGGCGGCTAAAATCGGGATCGCCGCCAGTGCGGAAAAGGGCATCGTGCTTGCCGGCAGCCTACTGGTCATGGTTTGCGTCAGCGGCTTGCTGACATCCCGGGCGCATCGCCGGGGCGAACTGTTCGTGGTTGGCGATAGGCCGGGACAATCGGCGGCGAAGCCGGTGTCCGGGATAGGCAACGAGCCGCTGCCGGCCGCCGCTCAGCGGGCGTCGCTACCGCCTATTCCATCCGGCACGGCAATGCCGACGGTTCCGACCCAAGACGACATGGCCAAGGTGCCGGCGGCGGGCGAACCGCTGGTGCCACCGCCGAGCTTCACCGAACAGCATCGGCGCGACGTCTTGGAATTCCTGGCCGCCACCATTGTCGCCATTAAGGACGAAGTGCCGAGGCTCAATCAGCACGTCAGCTTCGGGATCAATCTTTTCATCAGCGGTGCCGCCGAGCGCTACGCTTCGGAATCGAAACTGACCCGGATGCAGAGCTTCGTTTTGATCCGCGAAGGGGTCGAGGCGCTCGGCAATTCGCCCGACCGGGTCGACGCCTTCTGCCGCCATATTGTCGAATACAAGACTACGGATCGATATAACATGATGATCGAGGCCGGGCGCCGTGCCATGGAGCGCTACCTCGCCAATAGCCTGGACCCATTTCACGATTTTGCCGAGACGATCAAAATCTGGTCGTCCGACGCGGCGGTCCGGGCGCTGACTCAGGGCATTGTCTGCATCATGTTCACCGATCTTGTCGGTTCGACGGTGATGACCCAAGAACGTGGCGACTACGGCGCGCAGGAAGTCGTCCGGACCCACAACGCCATCGTCAGGACGGCGCTGGCCGACCAATCCGGCCGCGAGGTCAAGCACACCGGCGACGGCATCATGGCCAGCTTTCCAACTGTGCCGGCGGCGGTCCGCGCGGCGGCCAGAATTCAACGCGATCTCGCCCGCCACAATGCGCAGGCGGACGCCGTGCCGGTTCGGGTCAGGATCGGTCTCAATGCCGGCGAGGCGGTCCAGGAAGAGGACGATTTCTTCGGCACCACGGTGCAATTGGCGGCCCGGGTTTGCGACAAGGCCGCCGCCGGCGAGGTATTCGTCACCGATAACGTCAGGGTTCTCTCACAAGGGCAGGGCCTCGAATTCGAGGACGCCGGGCAATATCCGCTCAAGGGTATTCCGCAGCCGGTGACCCTTTACCGCGTCCTTTGGTTGCTGGCCAACAGCTTAGGCGAGGCCGATGTTGCCCAAGAGCCGGCGCTGGCAACTTAGCGTCCTGATCAGGCTTCGCTGATCGTTCTGAGGAGCTTGGCGATCTCGCGCGGCCGTTCCAGCATCATCATGTGGCCGGTCTTGGTGAGCAGCGTCTTTTGGCAACTCGCCAGCCGCTCGATGAGTGGCGCCGCGTTCTTG
The DNA here is from genome assembly GCA_027620395.1 of Pseudomonadota bacterium. Taxonomy (GTDB): domain Bacteria; phylum Pseudomonadota; class Alphaproteobacteria; order Rhodospirillales; family Casp-alpha2; genus JAQBZY01. Next base: position 921 of record JAQBZY010000400.1, on the reverse strand, counting down.
ACCGGCGTCATCTTGTCTTCGTCGCCCAAGACCAAATGCACCGGGCATTTGATATCGGTGGCGCGGGCCAGCGCATCCTTGTAGCTCGCGCAGGCGATCAGATCACTGGCGAGAATCCCGGCATCGGCGTTGGCGAGCAGCCGCTCCGCGGCGCCCATCACCCAAAGCCCGGGCTGCGGATGGCCGCCGGCGTGTGCAACCCGGCCGAACCCCCAATCGACGACGAGTTCCGGCGCCAAGTCGCTGCCGGCCTCGGCGGCGGCAATGAGATCCGGATGCACCGGCATCTCGGCAGCGGTGCCGAGCAAAACCAGCGAGCGCACTTTTTCGGCGTGCCGTGCCGCCAGTTCAAGCGCGATCAACGAGCCCATGGAATGGCCGGCGACGACGGCGGCTTTGATTTCGGCCTCGCGCATGAAATCGGCGACCCAATCGGCCATCGTGGCGACGGTCGCGAGCGCCGGACCCTCGGAACCGCCGTGTCCAGGTAGATTGATGGCCAGAACCCGGATGCCACGCGCCGCCAGATAGCGGCTTTGCATTTGCCAGACCGAGCCATTCATGCCGGCACCGTGGATCAGCACCAGGACCGGTGCGCCTGGTTTAGCGGCGATGCCGCCGGTCGCGGCGTGGGCCCGTTTGCCGTTCAGCGAAAGCTCCATGGCTCAGCCCTTCTGCGAAGCGCGGAGCGCCGCCTTGAGGTCTTGAATAATGTCGTCCGGGTCCTCGATCCCGACTGAGAGCCGGACCAGGTTTTCACCGATGCCGGCGGCGGCCAGCGCGTCGGCGCTCATTTGCTGGTGTGTCGTCGAGCCGGGATGAATGACCAACGTCTTGGCATCGCCGACGTTGGCCAAATGCGACGCCAGTTCGACATTTTCGATGAAGCGCCGGCCGGCCGCGCGGCCGCCCTTGATGCCG
>JAQBZY010000399.1 GCA_027620395.1 Pseudomonadota bacterium | reverse complement strand
TGCCGGCACCAACCCAATCCTGGATTTGCGGGCTCATGGCCGGGAACTTGGCTTTGGCGATGGAGCCGCTGCCGACGGCGGCAATTCGAAGCAAGCCCGCCGCCGCCAGCGCCGACACGCTGACGTCGCCAATCCACTGCGTCGGTTTGGTATAGGCTTCCGTCATCGCCACCGAGAACGGCAATTGCACGACCTGAAAGTTGTCATCGGTACCGCCCGCCGCCCGCTGCGCGATGGCTTTGGCGCCGACCATCGACAAGTGATCCTTTTCGCCCGGCCAAGCCCTGAACGCGCTCCAGGTCGCTAGGCCGTAACAGCCGATGCGGCCATCCTTGACCGCCGCTTCCAGAACCTCGAACGCAGCCTGCAGGCGGGCATCGAACAGGGGTCGCTCGATCCTTTGCAGTTGGGCCTCGGGATTATGGACATAAAAAACATCAATGCATTCGACGCCAAGGGCGTCCCTACTCCGCTCGATGCGGTCGGAAATATATGCCGGATGCATGCAATGATTGCCGCCGACAAGATCGGCCTCGGTGATCCCGTCCTTGCCGACATATCGTTCACGAAAGGCATTGGCGCCGTCCGGCAGGTAGCCGGCCTTGGAGGCGACGATAATTTCATCCCTGCTGGCGGTGCCGCTTCGAAACACGTCGCGCAAGGCCGTTCCGACGGCGCGTTCACCGCGTCCGCCACGGTAGTTGGCGGCGGTGTCGACGACATTGATGCCGCCTAAAATGGACGCCTTGACGGCGTCGGAGACCATCGCATCGGTAGCGTCGTCGGCGGCACCGAGATAAGTGCCGATGCCGACATGCGACCAATTCAGGCCCAACTGGCTGCGAAACCGCGTTCGTCCGTTGGCGGTCCGTTCGGCGAAGCGCTGCGTGCCGGCTTGGCCGGCCCGGCCGGCCTGTCGCCCGGTGTCGGTGGTCACAGCTTGCAGTCTCCAGCATTGATAAGAGGGCTCGATCAAATATACCATTGCAAGCTTCGCTAGGAGTAGCAAATGCTTGAGTGGGTTTTAGGGCGCAAAAGCAGCGACAAGACCAAATCTCGGAGTGGCGGCAAAAAGCACAAGAAGCCGCCATACCAGGAATCCAAACGGATCGCCGCCGAAGGCGACGTGAAGTCTCGCGTCAAACTGGCCTCAATCGAAGACCTCGATCCGGAGTTCCTGTACTTCTTTACCTCCGACAAGGCCGCCGACGTTCGCCGCGCCGTCGCCAAGAACGACGGCACGCCACTGCAGGCCGATCTGATTCTCGCCCGGGACGTCGACCCCATGGTCCGCGAGGAACTGGCCTACAAAATCGGCAAACTGGTCCCGTCGCTGACCCCTGATGAAAACGAGCAACTGGTCGAGATGTCGTTTCAGGTTCTGGAGATCCTGGCGCTGGATCAACTGCCGAGAATCCGCATCGTCATCGCCGAGGAGATCAAGCACCTCGACAACGTCCCGAAACGGATCGTCGACCGATTGGCGATCGACGCCGTGGAAGCCGTTGCCGGGCCGATCCTCGAATATTCGCCGTTGTTGACCGAGGAACAGCTCCTGCAAATCATTGCCAGCGGCATCAAGGGCGGCGCGCTCGACGCCGTGGCTAGGCGCCGCAATCTACCCGAAAAAGTTTCCCGCGCCGTCGTCGGCCGCGAAGTACCTCGGGCCATCGGCGCCCTCCTGACAAACTCGACCGCGACGATCGGTGAAAAACTGATGGGAGAGATCGCCATGGTCGCCGAAGGCGAACCCGATCTGCATTTGCCACTGGTCAACCGGGCTAATCTATCGGCGTCGACCATGAAGCGGATTGCGATGTTCGTCAGCTCCAATCTTCTCGACACGCTTATCGCCGTCAACGGGTTGAAGGAAGAGCGAGCCAAGGAACTCCGTTTGGCGGTACGTAGCCGGATCGATGGCGGCGCGAGTTCGGTGTCGGCAGAACGCGCCGAAAATTTGCACGCGGCCGGACAATTGGACGATCTTGCAGTGCTTGATGCCATCGACGATACGGACCGGGAATTTCTAAACCGCGCCCTTGCCCTGCTTTCGGAACTGCCTGACAATCAGGTCGAAAAGATGTTGTCGAGCGAGAGTTCCAAGGCGATCTGCGGGCTGGCATGGAAATGCGGGCTCAGCGCTGATATCGCGGTATCCCTACAGCGCCGGATCGGCAACATTCCAGCGAAATCTATGATTCACGAAAATAAGAACGGCAGCTTCGCCATGCCCGAGGAGGAACTGAAATGGTACGTGGAATACTTCGCGTGAAGTTTCTGAGACTGTTTTTCGTATTTTGGATCGCCACCGCCGCGCTGCTGACGCCGCAACCGTCATCGGCGGCCGGTGACGAAAAGACCTACAGCCCTGAGGAAATCATGGCCGCCGCCGAGTCCGTTTTCGGCGAGGCGTCGAAGGGTCTTGCCGAAGTCATCGAAAAGCTGTTCGCCGAACAGGGCCGGCCGAGCGCCTATATCGCCGGCGAGGAAATCAGCGGCGCCTTCGTCGTCGGTCTTCGCTACGGCAAAGGCGATCTGAATATCAAGGGTCAAAAGTCGTCGCCGATCTATTGGCAGGGTCCGTCGATCGGGTTCGATTTCGGCGGCAACGCATCCAAGGCCTTTGTCCTGATCCACAGTACCCGACTTAACGGGATAAACACCTGAAGCGATTCATATTTTGAGATTCTCTGTTGAAGGAAAGTCTCTGAATATGCAGCAATCACTGAGCAAGTCTTTATCCCTATCGTT
>JAQBZY010000398.1 GCA_027620395.1 Pseudomonadota bacterium | reverse complement strand
AATATGAATCGCTTCAGGTGTTTATCCCGTTAAGTCGGGTACTGTGCCCGCTCTATCAGATCGATGCTTTTGCGGACCGCCCGTTCGCCGGGAATCCAGCGGCGGTCTGTCCACTCGAAGCCTGGCTGCCGGACGTCGTCATGCAAAGTATCGCCGCTGAAAACAATTTGTCGGAGACGGCGTTCTTCGTGCCGGAAAATAATGGCTATCGGCTCCGCTGGTTCACGCCGGCGGCCGAGGTCGATCTCTGTGGTCATGCGACGTTGGCATCGGGCTGGTTGGTTCTCAATAGACTGGACACGGCCGTTGGCTCGGTTGTCTTCGAAACCCTGAGCGGGAAGCTCACGGTGAGCCGAGATGGCGATCTTCTGGCGATGGATTTTCCGGCCCTGCCGGCGGAACCGGTGCCGCCGCCGTCAGGCTTTACGGCGGCCATCGGCGCCGAGCCGGTGGCGTTCCTGCGCGCCAAAAAGAACATGGCCGTGCTGGAAAGCGAGGCGGCGGTACGGGCGGTCGATCCTGATTTCGCGTTTATCAAGGGTATGGTCGGGATGGGCCTGATCATTACCTCGCCTGGGGATGCCAGCGACTGCGCGTCGCGTTATTTTGCGCCGCACGTCGGCGTCAACGAGGACCCGGTGACCGGCTCGGCGCATTGCACTATCGTTCCATATTGGGCGGAGCGGCTTGGCCGGAAAAATATTCACGCCCGACAAGTGTCGGCGCGGGGCGGCGATCTCCATTGCCAGCTTGCCGGCGACCGGGTGCGCATGGCGGGACGCGCGGTCCTCGTCATCGAGGGGAGGATGACGCTGCCGTGACGGTCGAGCTTCTTATGGCGGAATCGGATGCTGACTTGGCCGAGGCGGCGGCGCTGTTCGGCGAATATCAGCGCTGGCTCGGGGTCGATCTTTGTTTTCAGGGATTTGAGGAGGAACTCGCCGGGCTCCCCGGCGCCTACGCGGCGCCGCAGGGGCTGTTGCTGTTGGCCAAGGACGGCGGGCATTCCGCCGGCTGCGTCGCGGTCAGACCGCTTTCCGGCGTTGAACCCGGCATCTGTGAAATGAAACGTCTTTACGTCCGTGATCGGTGGCGCGGCAGCGGGCTCGGACGGCGATTGGCAGAGGCCACTTTCGAACACGCGCGGACGGCGGGCTTTCGGCGGATGCTATTGGACACTTTGCCGCAGTTGACCGTTGCCAAGGAAATGTATCGACGCATGGGTTTCGTCGAAATTGACCGTTATTACGAAAATCCGCTCCCGGGCGTGGTTTACATGGAAAAAATACTTTAAACTCGGTTGCCATGATATGGCCGCAATCAAAAGTGAGATTATGCGCGTGATGAATGTGTCGAAATTGACTGTCGGATTGGTGCTTGCGGCGTTCGCCGTATTCGGGGCTGCGGAGCCAGTGTCCGCCGACGAGCAATTGAAGCTGAAGCGAAGCTTCGGCGCGCGCGGCACGGGCGAATCGCACGTTCAGATGCGCTCGATCCTGGCGCCGGTCAGGCGCTCGGCGAAAAGCAAGCAGACGTCGTCGATTTCGGTGACCGCGATTCTCACGATTACCGAAAAATCCAAGGTCGGCTTCGTATGCAAGCACGGGCCCCGAATTAATGATGCCTTGCTGACCGCCTGGTACGAACAGCCGATGACGCTCGATTATTTGTTCGATCCGGAAAAGAACGATCAAAATGTCTTCCGCACATCCAGGACCGCCGAACAAAAGGCCCGGGACGCGCGCCTGATCGGTATCGTCAACGGCGTCGTCGCCGGCGATTTCGTGTCGGAAATTATGGTATTGCGGGGTACCCGCAAGATGGGCGGCGGCGCCGTCGCCAAGCTGCCGTTCGCCAGCGTGCTCGGCTGCGCCGAGCTTGATAGCAGCGAAAAGAAGGACGAGGAAAAGAAGAAAAGCCACTGATTTAGCGCCGTGAAGGCGACTTGACGGCGGAAACAGGGCCCAAGATTCAGGCCTCGGCTTTAACTTTTCCTCGCAAATTGCAGTAATTTACCTACCGTTAACCACAATACCTGGGGTATTCTACCAGGTGTGGGGCGATTAGGCGCGTGGTGGCTAATCCGTGCGACCGGTCCTTTGAGCAAATACGGGGGTCTCTTGGTGACAATCGGGCGTTTTATTCGGGCGGCGGGATGTGCCGTCGTTTTGTCGGCAAGCCTCGGCGGCTGTGCTTTCATGGACGGTGGCGTATTCCAGGATTCGTTCTGGACCTCGAGCCCATTCAAGAAGAACGATGAGGCCGAGCTCGGCATCGCGGCGCTGGCTAAAGGTAACTTCGTAACCGCCGAAGGCCATTTTCAGCGGGCGCTCAGGGCGAACCCCAAGGATATCGATGCGCTGCTGGGGGCCGGCATCCTCTACCAAAATACCGGTCAGGTGACCAAAGCCCGGCAAATGTACGAGGCGGTTCTGGCGCTCAGGCCGGACGACGGCGAACAATTCGTGGTCTGGAATACGCTGACCACTCGTCCTGCGTCGCAGGTGGCGAGTGTCAATCTGTCGCTCCTGGAAAGCGGTGGCACCGGGCAGGCGATGGCCGCGTCGGCGCCGGGAACCATGCCGGGGATGTCAGTAGCGCAAAAGCCGTCGGTCATGGGTGCGCCGACCAGCGACGTGATGCTGGGCCGGGCCTCGGCGCCGGCAATGGCGAACGCGGCACCGATGTCATCGGGTATGTCATCGGATACCTTGGCCATCGGTAAATTCGCCAGTGGCGATGCTAGCGTCGTG
>JAQBZY010000397.1 GCA_027620395.1 Pseudomonadota bacterium | reverse complement strand
CGAAGTTGTCGACGGCAATTGCCGCCGCCGGCGCCCCAACACTGGCCGGTGCCGACGTTTCTTTCTTGGTGCCAGCCTCGGACGAGCCAACCGGTTTGATATCCCAATTGGCGCGGCCATCGGCCATCACCTCGAGGGAGATTTTTGGCTCAACCAGGCGCACGGTCTCGACTTGAATGTTTCCACCCAGCAATGGCGCCAACGCGATCCTGACCTCGACGGATTTTAGCCGCACCATGTCCTTGGTGCGACCGCCCGGCAGATTGCCGAACCCGACGTCGCCGACAATCAGCGTCGGCTTCGGAAATACCTTCATGCCGATCGCGCCGCCGATCGTCAGATCGCGGCCGGTGTATTTATGGACTTGAGCGGCGATTTCGGGTTTGTAACTGTTCCAATCGACCAGATTGGGCGCAATTAAAACCAAGGCAGCCAGCGTCAAGATCAACGCCCCGGCGCCCCACAGAACCTTTTTCACGGCTTTCGTTCTCCCATAGGATCAATTGAGCTCTTAGGTTTGCCCAATTGCCGGCAAGTCTAAACCGCTTCCAAATTCGGGGCAAATCGTTGCCCTGCCTGTCAGGTGACTAAAATAGCTCGAAAATCGTTGACGTTGGTGCAGGTCGGGCCGGTCACCAGAAGATCGCCGACGTTCGAAAACAGGCTATAGGCGTCGTTGTTGGCGAGCGCGGCATCAACGCTGAGACCAGCCGCCGCGGCCCGTTCCAGGGTTGTCGGCAAAACGAAGGCGCCGGCGTTGTCTTCGCTGCCGTCGATGCCGTCGGTATCGGCGGCAATGGCATGAATGCCAGGCGCCCCAGCAAGCTCCTTGGCCACCCCCAGCAAGTATTCAGTGTTGCGTCCCCCGCGGCCATTGCCGCGCATGGTGACCGTCGTCTCGCCTCCGGACAGAATAACGCAGGACGCCTTGGCGGGACCGGTGCCGGCCCGGCAGGCGAGCGCTAGGCGCGCCTGGGAGGCGCCGACGTTCCTGGCTTCGCCTTCGACCCGGTCGCCAAGATCGACGACGCCAAGGCCGGCGGCGCGGGCGAGATCTGCGGCGGCGGCAATGCTGCGGTCCGGTTTAGCGGCGAATACCGCCCGCGATCTTTCGAACATCGGGTCGCCGGGTTTTGGTGTCTCGTCCCCGGCCACTTTCAGAAAGGCGTCAATCGCTGCCGGCGGATTGATTTTGTATTTGGCAATGATCTCCCGCGCGTCTTCGAAAGTCGATGGGTCCGGCACCGTCGGCCCCGACGCGATGGTCGCCGGATCGTCGCCGGGAACATCGGAAATCAAAATCGTCTGCACCATTGCCGGATACGCGGCGGCGGCAAGCCGACCGCCCTTGATCGCCGACAGATGCTTTCGGACCACGTTCATTTCGCTGATGTCGGCACCGGAACGCAACAACAACCGGTTGAGTTCCTGTTTATCCTCGAGTGAGATTCCGGCTGCCGGCAATGTCAGCAACGCCGAGCCGCCACCCGAGATCAGCGCCAGCACCAGTTCATTGGCCCCGGCGCCCTCGACCAAATCCAAGATCCAGCCGGCGGCGGCGCGTCCGGCCAAGTCCGGAACCGGATGCGCGGCGCCGACAATTTCAATCCGCCGGCATGGTACTTCGTAGCCATACCGGGTCACGACCAGACCTCTGAGATCGACATCGGGCCACGCCGCCTCGACGGCACCGGCCATGGCCGCGGATGCCTTGCCGGCGCCGACCACCAAGGCCCGCTTCGGCTTGTCCGGCAACACCGGCGGCACGCACTGGAACGGGTCGGCGGCGCCGATGGCGGCGTCGACCAGGCTCCGCAGCAGTGCCTTCGGGTCTCGGATGGTCGTTATCATCGGATCACATCCGCAATATCTTACCGGGATTCATCAAGTTCATTGGATCGAGTGCCCGCTTGATGTCGCGCATGACGGCGATGGCCTCGCCGTGTTCGGTCTCCAGGAACGCTATCTTGCCGTAGCCCACTCCATGTTCGCCGGTGCAGGTTCCTTGCATGGCCAGCGCGCGATTGACCATGCGCGCGTTCAATGCCTCGGCGCGGGCCATTTCGCCGGCATCGTCTGGGTCGACGACGATCACAAGATGAAAATTGCCGTCGCCAACGTGCCCGACGATGGGCGCGAGCAGGCCGCTGGCCTCTATGTCGGCTTGGGTTTCGAGGATGCATTCGGCGAGCTTTGAGATCGGAACGCAGACATCGGTGGCGATCCCCTTGCATCCGGGACGGAGCGCGATTCCAGCGTAATAAGCATCGTGCCGTGCCTGCCAAAGCTTCGAGCGTTCCTCCGGCCGGCGCGCCCACTTGAGAGCAGTGCCGCCGAAATCGCCGGTGATCACTTCGACTTGGCGAGCCTGGTCGGCGACGCCGGCTTCGCTACCGTGGATTTCAAAAAACAGCGTCGGGCGCACCGGAAAGTCGAGGTTCGAGTATTTGTTGCAGGCGTCCATCTGCACGGCATCGAGCAATTCGATCCGGGCGATCGGGATCCCCGACTGAATGGTCAGGATCACGGTATTGACGGCGGATTCGAGATCGGGGAACGAGCAAACGGCGGCCGAGACCGCTTCCGGAATGCCGTACAGCCTGACAGTAACCTCGGTGATCACGCCGAGCGTCCCTTCCGATCCGACGAACAACCGCGTCAGATCGTATCCGGCCGCAGATTTCCGGGACCGCCCGGCCGTCCTGATGATCCGGCCGTCGGCGAGAACCACTTCCATCGACAGCACGTTCTCACGCATGG
>JAQBZY010000396.1 GCA_027620395.1 Pseudomonadota bacterium | reverse complement strand
AGCTTGAGAGTGTATCGGTGGTGGTGACGGCGAGCGGCCCGCTTAGCCGCAAATCGCGGCCGCTGATCCGCCTATCGAGGCGCTCGATCTCAGCCTCGACCCGGAGCGCCGAGGCCTGCATTTCCTCGCCGGCCGTGGTCAGCGCATAACCCGACGCCAGGCGCTCGAACATCCTGACACCTTGCTTGTCTTCAAAGGCATTGATGCGGCGGAACACCGTCGAGTGGTTGACGCCGAGCGCGCGCGCCGCGCCGGCCAGAGAGCCCGACTTGGCGACGGCCAGAAAAATTCTCAGATCGTCCCATTCCATGACGGCTCCGGAATATATGATCTTGCAAAAACGCATATAAATAATGCAGTAATTGCTAATTCATTTGCAAATTAAAAACGACTAGGGTCTCCCTCAGATTGTCGGCGGTCGGCGCCGGCAAAACAGAAGCCGGCGGTCGCCGCCGGCTCAGATATCCAACAATTATAGGAGTCCTCGTCATGTCCCCGACCAATACCGCCGCCACTGGCGTCCTCGTCCTTAGGCTCACGCTCGGTGTGATGTTTCTAGCGCACAGCGTTGTTCTCAAATACTTTACGTTCACCCTTGCCGGTACCGCCAAGTTTTTCGCCTCGATCGGTTATCCGGCCGAGTTCGCCTATCTGGTGTTCGCCGGCGAGTTGGCGATCGGTTTGGCGCTGATTGCCGGCTTCCAGGTCCGCCTAGCGGCCTTGGCCGGAATTCCGATCCTGATCGGCGCCATGTTGGTGCACGTGCCGAACGGCTGGGTGTTCTCGGCCCAGGGCGGCGGCTGGGAATATCCAGCGTTTTTGATCGTCGTCTCCGTGGTGCAGGCATTGCTAGGCGCCGGCGGTTTCGCGCTCTCCAAACGCGACTGGTTGCCGGGACCGCTGGCGGTCCTCGCCCGCTAATCCTTCAATTGACGGTCCGGTCTCGGGTCACGAGGCCGGGCCGGCGCTTTTTCAGGAGACCATGCATGCCCCGCCATCCCGCTATTTTCGTGTCGCACGGCGCGCCGACACTGGTCTTGGACCCATCGCCGGCGCGCGATTTCCTGGGTAAGCTCGCCGATGTCGCAGCAAAGCCGAAAGCGGTGCTGCTGGTTTCGGCGCATTGGGAAACGGAACGCCCGGCGCTCTCGGTCGCCGCAACGCCCGAGACCATTCACGATTTTTATGGTTTCCCCGAGCCGCTTTATCAAATCCGCTATCCCGCACCCGGCGCGCCCGATCTGGCCCGCCAGGCCGCCGGACTGATCGACGGTGCCGGAATGGGACCGGTATCTTTCGAGGACCGAGGCCTCGATCACGGCGCCTGGGTGCCGATGCAATTGGCTTATCCGGCGGCCGATGTGCCAGTGACGCAACTTTCGATTCAGCCGCATTTGGGACCGGAGCATCATTTCCGGATCGGCGAGGCACTACGCCCGCTTCGCGATGACGGCGTATTGATCCTGGCGTCAGGCGGTCTCACGCACAATCTCGGCGAATTCCGTGGCCGGGCGCCGGACGCGGTGGCGCCGGACTGGGTTTCGGCGTTCGATCAATGGTTCGGTTGGGCCGTCGCCGAGGGCCGGATCGACGATCTGTTGAACTATCGAACCCGGGCGCCGCAAGCGGTCCGCAATCATCCGACCGACGAGCACCTGTTGCCGGTGTTCGTCGCCTTGGGCGCCGGCGATCCGTGCGTGCCCGGACGGCATCTGCACAAAAGCCACTCCTACGGCGTGCTGGCCATGGACGCCTACGCCTTTCACTGATCAAGGAGACCGCGACCATGCCAACGCCAGACGCCAAGCCCGACTTCGAACTGGTATCGCACCGACTTTGCCCGTACGTGCAACGGGCGGCCATTGTCCTGGCGGAAAAGGACGTACCGTTCCGCCGCACGATCATCGATCTGGCCGACCGGCCGGATTGGTTCCGAAAGTTGTCGCCGCTCGGCAAGGTGCCGTTGCTGATGACCGACGATGAAGTTCTGTTCGAATCGGCGGTGATCGCCGAATACTTGGACGAGATCACACCGGGTCGGATGCTGCCCGCCGATCCGCTCGCGCGCGCCCGGCACCGGGCGACGGTCGAGTTCGTCTCGGCATTGCTATCGGATATCGCCGGCTTCTATTCGGCCAAGGATACGGCGGCGCTCGAAGAACAGCGGGCCAAAATCAGAAGCAAGCTCGAATGGCTCGAAGATCATCTGGGCGACGGGCCTTTCTTCGCCGGCCAGGCGTTCGGCTTGGTCGACGCCGCCATGGCGCCGGCGTTCCGATATTTCGACGCCTTCGTGCGGATCGCCTAATTCGGATTCATGGACGGATTGACCAGACTGGGCGGTTGGCAAGCCGCGCTCGCCGGTCGGCCGTCCGTCCTCGGCGCCGTGGCGCCGGACTATCCAAACTGGCTTTGGGATTTCCTGCGCGCCCGCGGCTCGGAACTGGCCCGGCGGATGGAACCGGCCGCCGCCGCGTAACCGGCGCCGTCGTCGACATCGGCAAGCGTTTGCACCAACCGGGCCGTGACGTTAGGCGCCAGTCCGGCCAGCGTTTGCCGCAATGTTTCAGGCCCGGCCCAATCAACGCCTTTGAATAGATCGGTGCGCCGCCGGCCGGAGACGCCAACCAACCAGAAGCCGCCGTCACAGGCCGGGCCGAACACCATGTCGGCCTGCCCGAGCGCCTTGAAGGCATCGGCAATGTGGGAGGCCTCGATCCCCGGAATGTCGGCGCCGATCAACACGACCGGCCCCGGCGGCATCG
>JAQBZY010000395.1 GCA_027620395.1 Pseudomonadota bacterium | reverse complement strand
CCCCCCATATATTGGGCGCCAGCTTGCCGTCCTGCATCAGCACTTGCGCCTGCTTATTCACGTTGACGCCAAGATAAGTGAACGTGATGCCGGTGCGGACGGGATAGGCGACGTAGGGCGGGGTGTCGATTTTTCTAGCCCAGTTGCTTTTAGGCGGCGTCAGTCCGTCAGTTCGGCAACCATCCAATGTCTGCGCCTTGAACTCGCCCAGACGGACGGCGGCATTGAATTCGGCAATGGTTTTTTCGAGCGCCGCCGGATCGAGAGAAAGCTTTTCGGCCAGCCCCGCGACGGTCTCAGACGTGATACCGGGATACAGCGGCGGCATGAAAAGTCCGATGCTTTTTTGATCGATGATCGAATAGGCTATCTGGTCCGGTTCCTTGGCGATCAAGCGGCCCCAGATGGCATAGCGCTTCGGCCAGATGTCCTCGCCCTCGTCGTAGAAACGTTTTGCGTTCTTATTGACCATCACCGAATAAATAATGCTATCGACGCGGGTCGAAATACCGCCGTCGTATTTCGGTGACCGGCTGTCGATGGCGATGGCGTGACATTGGTCGACTTCGCCGATCGATTGCGCGCCGGCGTCCAACATGACGCGGAGCATCTTGCCGGTATTGTGCGGCGTGCCACGGATTAGGAAATTCTCTGCCGCCTCGCCCCAGCCCTCCTTGAGCCACTCGATGTTGCTTTCGAAACCGCCCGATGCCAGGACGACGGTGCGGGCCGGCACCCGGTGCGTGGCGCCGCCGTGCTTGACGATGGCGGCTTCAAAGCGGGCGCCGGAAATATCGAGGCTCTCGACTTCGGCTTCATAGACGACATCGATGCCGAGTGATTTTGCCATCGCGAAATAGCTGTTCATCATCGCCTTGCCGCCGCCAAGGAAGAAAGCGTTGGTGCGCGCGAGGCCGATGGTGCCGCTCAGCGGCGGCTGGAATTTGACGCCCTGGGCGATCATCCAATCGGCGGCGCTTTCGCTGGCCCGGATCATTAACCGGGCCATTTCCTCGTCGGTCTTACCGTCGGTGACGCGGAGCAAATCCTGCCAGTATTCCTCGTCTTCGTAGGGGCCGGTGACGTAGTCGGTCGCTCCCTTGTGGGCATAGCGAATATTCCGGACATGCCGGCTGTTGCCGCCTCGCAAAACCTTGTCGGCACTTTCCAGGACCAAAACGCTGGCGCCCAGGCGCCTCGCCGTCAGCGCCGCCGACATGGCGGCATTACCGGCACCGATGACCAGCACGTCGTGGCCGCCGGACAATGGATTTTCTGGCACCTGCTGCCTCCTCGAGACGGGCCGCCGTTCTTCCGGCAGGGATTTTATCGGATCCAGATTATCTGAAGGCCCGGCAATGAAAAGGCCGGACTCTGTTCATAAAGCGGCACTCGTGCTAGCTGTTATCTGGACAAACCTCGATAAGGAAACCAGCCATGGGAAACCTGCAGCGCTTGCGGAACGACATCAGCGAGGCGGAATGGCGAATGCGGGTCGATCTCGCCGCCTGCTTCCGGCTGGTCGATCTCCATGGCTGGTCGGATTTGCTGGGGACACACCTATCGGCCCGGGTGCCGGACGCTCAGGACCAATTCCTGATCAACCCGTTCGGCATGTTGTTCGAGGAAATCACCGCGTCATCGCTGGTCAAGGTGACGGAAGATGGCACCGAGTTGACGCCATCCGAATACGGCATCAATCCGGCCGGCTTCGTCATCCATGGCGGGGTTCACATGGCCAAGCCGGAGATCGCTTGCGTCGTCCACACCCACACCCAGGCCGGGGTCGGCGTCGCCACTCAAGAAGACGGTTTATTGCCGCTGACCCAGCAGGCCTTGGCCGTGCTCGCGCACACCGGCTATCACGACTATGAAGGAATCGCCTTCGATCTGTCGGAACGCGAGCGCCTGGCCCGCGATCTCGGAGACAATAATGTTCTATTCCTTCGCAACCACGGGCTGCTCACGGTCGGGCGGACCGTCGCCGAAGCATTCATGTGGATGTACCGGGCCGAGAGGGCCTGCCGGTTCCAACTCGCCTTTCAGCAAGCCGGCGCCAAGCCGAAGCTGTTATCGGACGACATGCAACGCCTGACCATGGAGCGGAACCGCCACGCCAACAGTCCGCAAGGCTACCGCCCGATCGGACAGAAGGAATGGCCGGCGCTCATTAGGAAGCTCGACCGCGACCGGCCGGGGTACGCGGATTGATGGTTTTTATGGAAACTCATCTTTCGAGCCGGGCCTTCGGCCCTCCATAAGATGAGGAATTAGTAACCTCCCGATCCTGAGGAGCCCGCGCTAGCGGGCATCTCGAAGGACAAGGGGGAACAAGTTCACCTCGGAAACGGCGTCACCTCGCCGGCCGGCACTGGCTTCTCGAAGGTGTTGAGGAGCTTCGAGATCAACCCGTAATAGCCGACTAGAATCGTCAGCTCGACGATGCCGCGCTCGCCCAGCAGGTCCATCGCGGCGGTGAATTCCCCGTCGCCGACCTCGCCATTTTCGTTGAGAGCGCGGGCGAAGGCGTAAATGGCGCCAACGCCTTCCGGACCGGCACCCGCGGGCGGCGTGGATTTCACCATCACCGCCTCGATGACCGGTTCCGGCAAGCCGGCGGCGCGAGCAATTTTGGCGTGCGCATACCATTCGTAATTGGCCCGCCAGTGCCGGGCGCAGACCAAGATCGCCAGTTCGCGCAGTTGATCGGGCAGGATCGACGTGAAGCGTACCGCCTCGCCCAAGGCCTGCACCCTGTCGCCGATC
>JAQBZY010000394.1 GCA_027620395.1 Pseudomonadota bacterium | reverse complement strand
ATCTCGGCTTCGCGGAAGTTGCTCTTGAGAATGTGCGAGGCGGCCTTGGTGACGCCGTCGTCGAGGGCCTGATCCTCGATCAGTTCGAACAGCCGCTCGTAGCGGTGGCGGTTCTGCTTCGACAACCCGCCCTGCCGTCCGAGCGGCAACAGCGCCGCTTGCGAGACCAAAGGATCCTTCGAATAGATCACCGCCACCGCGGCGGCGGCGGCATTGCCCATATCGTTTTCGCGGAAATCGTCGGTGATGACGAAGCGGCTGCCGTCGTAAACGGTCAGATACCGGCCAAGCTTGGTGCAGCCGAGAAAATGGTCGGCGAGATCGTTCGCCGGCGCACCACTCTGGCCCTGAACCGCCTGCATCCGCACCTCCAGATTAACGGCCAAAGAATACGCCAGCCGGGCGATGCTGGCCAGCATCACGGGCACCGCGCCGAAAGGCCATGGATTCCGGCGCATCCGGCGGCAAGGCCCGGCTCCCGGCCAAGGCAGAACTGCGGCCTCGCCGCCCGGCCGATTCGTTTCACGAACCCGTGAGACGACGTGATTCGGAAATCGGCACCAATGTCCCGATAATATCGGCAAGTGCCAGGGCAACCTCGGCCGCCGGGATCACCCCTCCCGGTCCGCGCCACGCAAAGCGCGGAAACTCACCCCTGAAAAGCGGGGCACGGCGTAAAAAGCCGTGCCTCGTTTTTTTACGTCACGTTGCTAGGCGCGGGACCTCAGACCGGCGCCGGACCGGGCCGCCTGAACGGCCATGGCAGGCGGCCGAATGCTTTTTTGATTTTTGCCTGATAGCCCGGAATTTTCAGCACGTCGGCGATCCGCCGATCCAGATACCCCCAGGTGTCGGCGTAGCCCTCGGATTGGTCGGAAAGCCAGTACAGGATCGTCGTGGTGTAGACCGGGAACAACAGGCCGCGCTTGGTGTAGTGGTTGAAATCGGTGGCGTTGTCGCCGGCCGCATACCAGATCAGATCGCAACTCCGCCAGGCGAGCCGAATGGCCATCGGCTTGTTGCCAGGAAGCGCCAGGAACGCCAACAGCCGCCTGGAGGCCTCACGGTAGGGGGCCGCGGCCTCAATCCGAGCCCGGACACCGGCGGCGACGCGTTCGCGGATCTTCATGGCGTCGAGATCGAGCGCATTCAAACGCGCCAACATCCGGCGGTCGAAATAATCGGACGCATGTTCGGCCATCTCGGCCGGACCGCCCGGAAAAGCCCGGTAACCGGCCTTGGGCCCGAGACTTGCGCCGAGCTTGGTCTCGGCCCTGGTGATTGCCGCCCGCGACCAGCCATCGAACGGCACCTCGTTGAGCGCCGCGACAAGGATCGCATCCCGGAGCGCCTGCAACTCGGCTCTGGCGCGGTCATGAATATCGGTCATTCGGCATCCTCCTCGGACATTGTAGCGTCGTCGTCCGGTCGGGTCATCTCCTCGACATATCCGAGGCTAGAAAGATCGCTCATCCGCATCGGATAGAGGATTCCGTCCAGATGGTCGCATTCGTGCTGTACCACCCGGGCGTGATAGCCCTCGGCCTCGTAGGCGAAGGCCTGACCATCGAGGTCCAGGGCCCGGACCCGGATGTGCCTCGGCCTCGCCACCATGCCGACCATGCCCGGCAAGGACAGGCAGCCCTCGATCCCTTCCTCGAGGGTTTGATCGAGAATTTCGATCTCGGGGTTGATCAGGACCGTTAGCGGCACGCCGCCAGGCGCGCGGGTTTCCGGGACGTAATAAATCACCATCCGCATCGCCTCGTGCACCTGTGGCGCCGCCAGGCCGATCCCAGGGGCATCGGCCATGGTTTCGATCATGTCTTTCGCCAGACGGCGGATTTCCGGGCTGGCCGTATCGGAGACAGGTTCGGCCCGGCCCATCAGCACCGGGTTTCCCATTCGTGCAATCTTCAAAATGGCCACGCCGAAGCTCCTCCATTTGCTTGAATATCCGCCATTTCGCCCTTCCCAACCCCCAATCCGTATGCTAGAAGGCGCACCTTCCGAGGGCAATCGCCCATCGGCTTAGGCTGTTGTGACCTTAACCTGATTTGAGAAGGACGCCCGTGCAAGTCATCGTTCGCGACAACAACGTCGATCAGGCCCTGAAAGCGCTCAAGAAAAAGATGCAGCGCGAGGGCATTTTCCGTGAAATGAAGCTCCGCCGCTCGTACGAGAAGCCGTCCGAACGCCGGGCCCGAGAAAAGGCCGAGGCGGTTCGCCGGGCCCGCAAGCTTGAGCGCAAGCGGATCGAGCGCGAAGGCTTCTGATCGACGCCGGCACGGCTCTCACATAAGGGGCCGGAACTGAACAGACGACACCGCCTAGGCAGCCGCCCAGGCGGTTTCTGTCGTTCTTAGGGGAAGTCCGATGCCGTCACCCCGGGTTCGCCCCGGGGTCAACTTTCGGAGCGTTCTCAATCCGTGGATTCCGGAACGGCGCCACCCGCCGCCCGGAATGACGATGGCTTAATTCAATCCAACGCGCTGACGACTTCCTCGGTCATTGCCTTGGCGTCGCCGAACAGCATCATGGTGTTGTCGGCATAGAACAGCGGATTGTCGACGCCGGCATAGCCCGAGTTCATGGAGCGCTTGATGAACAGCACCGTGCCGGCCTTTTCGACATCGAGGATCGGCATCCCGGCGATCGGGCTTTGCGGGTCGGTCTTGGCGCTTGGGTTGGTGACGTCGTTGGCGCCGATCACGTAGGCGACATCGGCGGTCGAGAACTCGTGGTTGATCTCTTCCAACTCGAAAA
>JAQBZY010000393.1 GCA_027620395.1 Pseudomonadota bacterium | reverse complement strand
CGTCCATGTTCCGAGTGTACGCCCGAGAAGCCGGCCCCGCCAACGCCGGCCAGCGGGCCGGCCGAACCGGCGACCCTTGATGAACCGCCGAGCCGGCTTATGATGGCGAGCAAAGTATGGCTTAGATCGGGAGCGAAACCGCAATGGCCGAGCCGAGCGAACCAAAGAAGCCCGAGGACGATGCACCAAGGACACCGCTGGTGCCGCCCGAGGCGAAGAAGCAGACATCCGGCGGGCGGCTGACGCTATGGCTGTTGGGCATCGTCTGTGTTGCCGGCCTAGTCGCCTTGATCGGAAAAACCTACATTCCGGAACTCGGAAAATCGGGCGGATCGACGGCATCCAGATCCGACGCCGGCGCCGGCATCGGCGGGCCGTTCACGCTGGTCAACCAGTTTGGCGAAACCGTCACCGATCAGACTTACAGCGGTAAGTATTTGCTGATCTATTTCGGTTATACCTATTGTCCAGATGTTTGCCCAACGGCGTTGACCGAGATGGCCAATGCGATAGATCTACTAGGAACGCGCGGCGCTTCAATTCAGCCGATTTTCATTACCGTCGATCCGGATCGTGACACCGCCGAGCAGCTCAAGACCTATGCCGGCTATTCTCATCCGGGCCTGGTCGGCTTGACCGGGACGCCCGAGCAGATCGACAAGGCGGCCAAGGCGTACCGGGTCTATTACCGCAAGAACGAGCCGTCCGCCGGCGATGCCGCCGACTACATGGTCGATCATACGTCGATCATATATTTTGTCGGCCCGAACGGTCGGCTGGTGACACATTTCTCACATGGCACCACGGCCGAGAAAATGGCCGAGAGGATCGGGAAGCTTCTGTGACCACCAAGCGGCTGACCGGTATTCCGGGCGGCGGGCTGATCATCGCGGCACCTGCATCGGGCAGCGGCAAGACGCTGGTCACGCTCGGCCTGCTCCGGCGGCTTCGAGACGAAGGCGTCGATGTCGCATCGGCGAAGGTCGGTCCAGACTACATCGATCCGGCGTTTCACGCCGCCGCGACCGGCCGGCCGTGTCCGAATTTGGATCCCTGGGCGATGCGCGAGACGACGCTGGCGCAACTGGCGGCCGATCTCGCCGCCAGCGCCGACGATATTGTCGTTGAAGGCGTGATGGGGCTATTCGACGGCGCCGAGCCGACCGACGACAAACATGACGGCTCGACCGCGGCCCTGGCCGAAATCACCGGCTGGCCGGTGATCCTGGTGATTGACGCGGCCAGGCAAGCGGCGTCGGCGGCGGTGGTCGCCAAGGCATTTGCCCAGCATCGTCCAAGCGTCGATATCGCCGGCGTTATCTTCAACAGGATCGGCGGTCCCAGGCACGCCGAGATCCTGACCGATGCGCTCCGCCGGTTCGCGCCCGATCTGGAAGTCTTCGGTTGCCTGCCAAGGATCGAAAGCCTGGCGTTGCCGGAGCGGCACCTGGGGCTGGTGCAGGCGCAAGAACACGCCGAGCTCGATGGGTTCCTGGCCAAGGCCGCCGAATGGATCGGGGCGCATCTCGATATTCCGGCGATCCGCCGCGTCATGCGGCCTTGGCCGGTTCGCCCGAAGATGGACGGGCCGGTGCCGATCCCGCCGTTGGGGCAACGGATCGCCATCGCCAGGGACGACGCCTTCAGCTTCGTCTATCCGGCGGTGGTCGAGGGCTGGCGCAAGGCCGGTGCGGAAATCTCGTTCTTTTCGCCGCTCACCAACCAGTCGCCCAACGTCAAGGCCGACGCCGTCTATTTGCCGGGGGGGTATCCGGAATTGCATGCCGGGCGGTTGTCGGCCAACTGGGATTTCATGGAAGGGCTGCAGCGCGCCGCCGACGAGAGCAAGGCGATCTACGGTGAGTGCGGCGGCTACATGGTTCTGGGCCAGGGCCTGACCGACGCCAGCGGTCGGCGTCATCCGATGGCCGGGCTGTTGCCGCTGGAGACCAGTTTCGCCAAGCGGCGCCTGCATTTGGGTTATCGCCGCGTCACGCTGGCCAAGAACGGACCCTTGGGGCCGGCAAGACGCAAATTCCGCGGGCACGAGTTCCATTACGCCACCGTGATCGAGGAAGGGCCAGGCATTCCGCTGTTCCGGATCGAGGACGCCGTCGGCACCGATTTGGGTGAGACCGGGCTCGGCGACCGCCGGGTGCAAGGATCGTTCGTGCATCTGATCGATCAGGCGGAGTAGGATCGGGAATCCGAAAGGGAAGGCCGTCATGCTCGGGTTTGGAAACAGAAAGCGGGAAAAGAATCCGGCGGAACTGCCGTTCTGGAAACGCAAGAAGCTCACCGAAATGTCGGCCGAGGAATGGGAATCGCTCTGCGACGGTTGCGGCAAGTGCTGTCTCAACAAGCTTGAGGACGAGGAAACCGGCGAAATTCATCATACCAATGTCGCCTGCCGGTTGCTCGATCTCGACTCCTGCCGTTGCGTGAGTTATGAGCAACGGACGCGGTTCGTGCCGGACTGCCGCCGCCTGACGCCGTTGAACGTCGGCAAGATTCCGTGGCTGCCGTTGAGTTGCGCCTACCGGCGGCTGGCCGAGGGCAAGGATTTGGAGTGGTGGCATCCGTTGGTGTCGGGAGATCCCACGACAGTGGTCAAGGCCGGCATCTCGATTCGTGGCCGCACCGTCTCGGAACGCGATACCGACGATCTGGAAGGCCACATCGTGGTCTGGCCGAAATAAAATTTGGGGCTGTCCTAGATAACACCATTTAGGTGTTACTATGGACTACATGAGAAAGAGCAGATTAAGCA